>VGXH01000389.1 GCA_016873405.1 bacterium | reverse complement strand
CACTGGACCAGGTCGGGGATGAAGGTCAGCCGCCGGTCGACGCGCAGGAAGGCGGCGTCCATGGCCACCGGTTCGCCGAAGTCCAGGTAGATGTTGCGGTAGTCCCCGCCGTAGTCGCGCCCGCGCGGGGCGTTGTCGCCCAGGTTGATCACCGTGGGCGTCCGGCGGTCGTTGTCGAAAAGGGCCCCCACCGGCTCGGGCTGCGGCTCCAGCGGGTCCAGCAGCGACGGCGTGTCGTCGACCCAGTAGCCGCCCGCCACCGGCGGCACGTACCGCAGCCCCACGGGTCCGGTCAGGCGATCGCGCTGCTCGAAACGGCTCTGCATGAGATGCCACGAGACGCGACCCTTGTTGCCGCCGAACCCGCGATCGCCCTGCCACGACAGCTGCGCGTTGCGGAACGTGGTGCGCAGCCCCGCGCTGACGCCGTGGAGGTCGACGCGCGACAGTCGCGCCTGCACGTTGTCGTGCGCCGACGCCTGCCAGCGCAGGTTCGCGTTGCCGACGCTCTCGCGGTTCTCGCGGTCGACGTCCGCGCCCCGCCGCCAGGACGCGCTGCGGCTCCAGTTCAGCCCGAAGTCGACGGCGCCCCGCCGGACGTTCGACCACAGGCCGTACTCCAGGCTCTCGTCGCGCAGGTTCGGCACGCCGGCCTGCTCCTGGTCGGTGCGGCCGGCGCGGCCGTGCAGGTTGACGCGCAAGCCGTCGGTCAGCCACGACAGGCTCGCGGCCGGCGTCTGCGCGACGAGCCGGTTGTCCACGCTCGCGCCGCCGACCGAGCCGGTCAGCAGGTCGCGCCGCACGAGGTAGCTGATCTGGAGGGTCGAGCGCCCCCACAGCGGCCGCATCTGCTCGAGACTGTAGAGCTCGCGCCGCTCGTCGCTCTCGACCTTCTGGTCCCCGGAACGCCCTTCCTGATGCGCGACGCGGACGTCCGCGCGACCGTCGAGGGCCGCCGCGGCGCCTGCCGCCAGGGCGCAGGCCAGCCACGCGGCGCCCGCGCAGGCCAGCGGTCGGCGCCCGGCGCCGACACGGAGGCAAGATGAGCGCGGGGACAGCATACTCGAGTGCAAGCCTCGTCTGGTGTCCTGGCGCCGGGGCGCGGGCGCCTGCCGGTACCCGTCGCCCGGGCGCTCGCGATGCGCGTAAACCCTTGCCGGCGGCGGGATTTCAGAGTCCGTGAGTTAAAAAAATAACAAACCGGACGAAAATAAGCAATCATGAACTGGAAAAACCCAGCAGAAATCGGGGAATACCGGACCTATTCGACCGGCATCATGGTCGCCAGCAGGGCGCGCCGCGCGCTCGAAGGCTGCGGGTTGCGCAGGTGGTGGCAGCCGAGGCAGAGGTCGTGGGGCTGCTCGAACGGCACCAGCAGGTCCGCAGTGGCGGCGGTCAGGCTGTGGCAGGTGGTGCACTCGAGGCGCCCGGCGAACAGGCGCAGCCGGGGGTCGATCTCCTTCCGCAGCTTCCGTTCGTCCTGGCCGCTGCCGGCGATGACCTCGACGCCGAGGGGATGGCTCGCGTGCGGGTTGAACGTGAGCGTCTGGCCGCCGGCCTGGTGCACCCAGGGCGAGCGCGTGCCGGCGGCGTGGCAGTTCAGACAGGCTTCGCTGGGCGTCCGGTCGGCCAGCTGTGCGGCATCGCCGTGGTAGAGCGCCGCGGCGGCCCGGTGCGCGGGCGACAGGTTGCCCAGGTCGGCGCCCGCGGCATGGCAGGCGGAGCAGTGTCCGGAAGCGGCCTGCGCCAGGCGCGCCCCGCCGGTGCGCACGTCGCCGGCCGCCGTCTTGACACGGCCCGGTTCATGGAACGCATGGCAACTGACGCAGTCGGCGCCCGGGTCGGCGTGGAAGCCCAGCGCGGAGTCGGAGCCGCGCCCGGCGCGACCGCCGGCGCGGTGGCATTCCCGGCAGGTCCGAGAGCGCGGATCAGCCCCGCCGGCGTCGGTGGCCAGAAGGGCTCGGGCCGCCGCGCGCCCATGGCACTGCGAGCAATGGATCCCGGCGTGTGGGTCGGCGAGGGCGTCCGCGCGCGCCAAGGGCGGCGCCGCTCCGGACAGGAGCAGCAGCAGGGTGGCCACGAGGCCCGGATGCGGTCGCAGGCTGCCGTTCATGGGCGGGGAGATCGGCTCTTGAATGGCGGTCTTTAGTTATATTTTGATGTTATGTGATATTGGACCGGCGGCGGTTGTCCCCTGCAGTGGGCATGGGCATCTCATCCGGATACAAGCGGCGGCCGGCGTGTTATCGTAAGATAGCGGAAATCGCGTTACCGCAGGCGATTGGCCCGCCGGGTGCCCGGACTGGGCGCCGTCGCGTTGGCATATGCCTTGCGGTGGGACGGGAATGGGGCGGCCGGGACGCGGCGCGGCCGCCGCGACGACGGAACCGACCCGCAGCGGAAACCGGGAGCAGGGGTGCGTACGGACGGACGGGCAGGCGGGCGGAGCACGGGGCGAGCGGCGCGTTTGGCCGCCGTCGGCGGGATCCTGCTCGCGCTGGCGGCCGCCGGTCAGGACCCGGCGCGGGCCGGGGACCCGGAGCGCTCGCCTCCCGCTCGGCAGAGCGCCGGCCCGGTGTTCGCGCGCATGGCCGCGGCCTTCGAGGACGGCGACGCCGCGGCGCTGGCCGCCCTCGTGCACCGCGACGGTCTGCGGGTGACCGGCCACAACGAGCGCGCCGGCGAATACAGCCCAGCCCAGGCCGTCTACTTCTTCCGCAACCTGTTCCAGGCCCACCGGACCCTCCTGTTCACCTTCCGCATGACCCAGGACGACGCCTCCGGGCGATTCGCGCGCGGGATGGCCGACTGGAAACGGCGGCGCGTGGACTCCGAGCGGATCATCGAGCAGCAGATGCTGCTGGTGCTGACCAGGGAGGACGGCCAGTGGCGGCTGGCCCCC
>VGXH01000388.1 GCA_016873405.1 bacterium | reverse complement strand
GGGGGCTGAACTCTGCAAGACCCTCGCGAACCCGAAGCGCCTGGAGATCCTCGAGATCCTCAAGGAGCACGCCGAGATCTCGGTCAACGAGCTGTCCGAACTGCTGGAGATCCCCAAGGCGAACACGTCGCAGCACCTGGCCGTGCTGCGCCAGGCCGGCGTGGTGGCCACGCGCAAGGACGGCATCAACGTCTACTACAGCCTGCGGTCGCCGAAGATCTCCGAGGCCTGCGCGCTGACGCGGCAGATCCTGATCGAACGGCTGGAGGCCAACGCCGGACTGACCGACCTGATCCGGCGCGGCGGGCGGTAGCGCGTCAGGATCCAGCCGCGTCCGCGGGCGTCCGCGAGGCGTCGGCGGCGCGCCACCAGCGCGCGACCCAGGCTGCCACTTCGGCTTCGCCGACCGCGACGTCTCCGCCCCGGCGGCCGAGTTCCCCCAGCACCCGCGCCAGCACGTCGCGCTCGCCCAGCACGTCGCGTTCGTCCAGCGCGCCGGCCGCGCGCAGATGATCGAGCAGGGCCTCGGCGATCCGCGCCTGCAGACGAGGCACCTCGCGCCAGCGGGCGGCCAGCGCGCGCGCGTCGCCGTCGACGCGCTCCAGCAGCTCCAGCAGCGGCGTCCGCATCACCTCCGAGACGACTCCCGAGGCGTCGACGTCGGCCGCGGACACCGCGCGGCCGCGCCCGACCAGCCAGGCGGCGACGAACGACTCGAGCGCCGCCGCGCGCACGCGCAGCCTGCCGGCAGCGTCCTCATCCAGCGTGCCGAAGTCCACCAGATGCTCCAGCGACGCCAGCAGCGGACCGACCTGCGCGGCGCCCGCCACGAGCAGGCGCCGTTCGAGGCGCGCGTCGTCCAGCAGCAACCAGTCGATGTGCTGGGCGGCCGCGCCGCGCCGCGGCAGCAGCGGCGGCACGCCCACCGCCAGGCGCCAGCGCCGCAGCGCGTCGGGACCGTCGCCGGGCTCGGGCACGGGCGCCGGCGCCGGCGGCGCCAACTGCTCCGTCGTCGCCGCCCCGGCCACGCGCCGCGCGGCAGCCAGGTCGATCACGTGCGCCGCCGGCAGTCCCCTGGCCGCCAGCGCGGCGCTCCAGGCGCCGACATCGCCCGGCTGGCTGGTCAGGTAGAAGACCTGCCGGCCCTGCGCGCGGGCCAGTTCGCCCAGCGCCGCGGCCACGGAGGCGAAGCGGTCCGGATCGGTCGTGGTCAGCGCCTCGTCCAGGAACAGCGGCAGGGGTTCGTCGCCCTCCATCGCCGTGATGAAAGCCAGGCGCACGGCCAGCAGCAGTTGCACGCGCGTGCCGTCCGACAATTCGTCCAGGGGCTGGGGCAGGCCGCTGGCCTGATCGACGGCGACGAAGCCTTCGCTTCCCGCCGCCGCCAGTTCCAGGCGATGCCGGCCCTGCGTGAACGCACGCAGCAGTTCCGTGGCGTGCTCGAGGACCGCCGGGCGCGTGGTCGCCGCTTCCTCGCGGCGCAGGTCGTCCAGCAGGCGGTCGGCCAGCGCGGCACGGCGCGCCGTCGCGCGCTCATCGACGAGGCGCTCCCTCGCGCGTTCCTCGGTGGCCAGCGCCGTCTCGAGTTCGCGGCTGCTGCGAGCGCGCTCGAGATCGCCCTCCAGCTTGGCGATGCGCTGCAGGAGGTCACGCACCACGGCCGGCGCGTCGCCGGCGGCTTCCAGGCGAGTCCGCAGGTCCGCGCGCGGCAGGCCCGCCAGCGCCGGATCCGCGTCGGCTTCGCGGGCGGCCGCCGCCGCGCGGGCGGCGTCGTGCGCGGCGGCCGCCTCGAGCCACGATGCGTGGCGCGCGGCCAGCGGGGCGACCTGCGCGTCGTCGCCGTCGCCGGCCAGGCTCAACCGCTCGCGCAGGCGCGCGATCTCGGCGGTCGCCTCGTCGCGTCGCCGCGCGGCGGCGTCATGGTCCTCCCGCGCGCGCGCGGCGGCCAGTTCGAGCGCCGCCCGCTCCTCCAACCGCTGCTGCCAGCGGCGGACGGCAGCCGCCGCCGCGACGGGATCGGCGGGCTCGGCCTCGCCGGTCGCGCGCAACGCCTCCCTTGCGCGCGCCGCGCGCTCACGCTCGTTCTCGGCGCGCTTGGCGTGCTCGGCCAGCGCGCGGGCCAGGGCGCCTTCGGTGTCCCGCAGGCGCGAGGCCGCGTCCAGGTCGTGCAGCACGCCGCTGCCGTCCAGTTCGCGGCCCACGCCGCAGCGGCGGCGCAGGTCGGCCGCCTCGGCTTCCAGCTCGCGCAGCCGCGCCAGCGCGCGGTCCCGCTCGGCCTGCAGGCGTTCGCGCCAGGAGCCCACCAGTTCCCGCCGCGCCGCCGCGAGCCGCAGGCGATCGCGCGCCGCGGCGGCGGCGCCGGCGTCCGCGTCGGCGACGGCGCGCTCGGCGTCGGCCAGGCCGGCCGCCGCCAGCTTGCTGCGCGCCAGGCCCGTGCGGCGGCCGCGCTCGCGGCGCGCCGCGGCGGCGCGCGCGGCGCCCGCGGCGCCGGCGATCAACAGCGCGGCGCCCACCAGCGCCGGCAGCGCGGCCGCCGTGTCGCGGCCGGCCACGACGGCGCTGCCGAGCAGGACCAGGCCGGCGACGCCCGCCGCCAGGGGCCACCAGGGCGACGGTGACGGCTGGGCCAGCCAGGCGTCCAGCGCGGCCACGGCGGCGGCCGTGTCGTCCAGCTGTGCCGGTCCGGGCGCCGCGGGCCCGGCGGCGTCGGCGAGCAGGCGCTCGGTCAGCAGCGAATCGGCGGCGCTGACCCGGGCGCGCGCCTCCTCGGCGGCGACGAACAGGCGCGCCAGGCGGTTGAGCGCGTCGCGGTCGGGTCCGGCGCGGCCGTTCGGGACCGCCATGGCTTCCGCCGGCGCGCCGTGCAGGCGGTCGATCGCGTCCTGCCGCTGGCTCCGGATTTT
>VGXH01000387.1 GCA_016873405.1 bacterium | reverse complement strand
GGTGGAGAAGCGCTTGCTGGCCTTCCCCGAGGTGGCCACGGTGGTCAGCAAGACCGGCCGCGCCGAGATCAGCGAGGACCCGATGGGCCCCGAGCAGACCGACGTCTTCATCATGCTCAAGCCGCGCGGCGCGTTCGCGGGCGGGCGCTCGAAGGCCGAGCTGGTCACCGCCATCGCCGCCGACCTGGCCCAGGTGCCGGGGCTGCGCTACTCGTTCTCGCAGCCCATCGCGCTGAGGGTCAACGAGCTGATCTCCGGCGTGAAGAGCGACCTGGCGGTCAAGATCTTCGGGACCGACCTGGACCTGCTGAAGGATGTGGCCGACCGCGCCGCCGCCGCCATGCAAACGGTGCCCGGCGCCGTCGACATCAAGGTCGAGCAGGTGGCCGGCATGGCGCAGCTGGACGCGGTGATCGACCGCGAGCAGGCCGCGCGCCACGGCATCGACGTGGGCCTGATCAACGACACCATCGAGACCGCGTCGGCCGGCCGCGTGGCCACCACCCTGATCGAGGGCGACCGCCGCCTGGCCGTGGTGGTGCGCTTCCCGGAAGCGGCCCGTCGCGACGTCGCCGAACTGGAACGCCTGCTGGTGCCGGCGCCCGGCGGCGAACGCGTGCCGCTGGGCCAGCGGGCCAGCTTCGAGCTGGTCGAGGCCCCCGCGCAGGTCACGCGCGAGAACGGCAGGCGCCGCGTCGTGGTCGAGGCCAACGTGCGCGGCCGCGACCTGGGCGGCTTCGTGGACGACGTGCGCGCGGCGGTCGACCCCCTCGCGCGCGAACTGCCGTCCGGCTATCGCCTGGAATACGGCGGCCAGTTCGAGAACCAGCAGCGGGCGATGCGGCAGCTGAGCATCGTCGTGCCGATGGCCCTGCTGCTGATCATGATCCTGCTGCACCTGGCGCTGGGCAGCTTCCGCCACGCCTTCCTGGTGCTGCTGAACCTGCCGTTCGCGCTGGTGGGCGGCGTCATCGCCGTGGTGGTCTACGGCATGCCGCTGTCGGTCAGTGCGGCGGTGGCGTTCATCGTACTGCTGGGCATCGCCGTCCAGAACGCCGTCGTGCTGGTGGCGTTCTTCCGCCAGCTGCGCGAAACGGGCTGCTCGCTGGAAGAGACGATCACCCGCGGCTGCGACCTGCGCTTCCGCCCGCTGCTGATGACGGCGCTGACCAGCTTCATCGGCCACGCCCCGATGCTGTTCGCGGCCGGCTCGGGCGCCGACATCCAGAAGCCGCTGGCGGTGGTGGTCATGGGCGGGCTCATCACCTCCACCCTGCTGACCCTGGTGGTCATGCCGGTGGTGTACGGGTGGGTGGAGGCGCGGCGCGGGGAGAGATAGGCGGGACGGGTTGCGCCGGCGCAACAGGGCGGCCAGTGCCCGGGTTGCGCCGGCGCAAGCGCCATGGGTCGCGATCGCGGCTCAAAATGTAATTGGCACTTGACATCTATGTCCGCCATACTGTACTTTTCATGCCATGAACAAGCCCAGACTCCAGAACCGACTGCGCGAACGCCGGAAAGCCGCCGGCGGTCTGACCCAGCAGGAGCTGGCCGAGCGCGCCGGCGTAACGCGCCAATCCATCATCTCCATCGAAGGCGGAAAGTACCGGCCCAGCGTTGAGCTGGCGCTGATGCTGGCCCGCGCGCTGGGCTGCACGGTCGATGATCTCTTTCACCTCGGCGATGACGGAGACCAGCCATGATGATCCTGTCGGGCTGCTTCGGGGTGAGGATCGGGGGACCGGTCTGGCCCGCGGCGGCGGTGAGCGCCGTGCTCCTGCTGCTCTACCTGCTGCACGATCTGGGGATCCTCAACTGGAAGGACGATTTCCGGCGCGAGGTCGCCATGCGCTCGGGCCTGCACGCGCTGGTGGCCGTCGGCCTGGTCAGCGCCTTCATCGTGGCGACGAACAACGTGGCGGAGCTGCTGAGCCGCGCTCCCAACCGCGGCGGCGATGCGGTCTATACAGCCGCCACAACGCTGCGGATCGCGGCCATCGCCTGGGGCATGAGCTGGCTCATCCAGTTCTGGGGAGGCCGCGCCGGCGCGATCCGCATCCTCTGGCTGCTGCTGGGCATCAGCTTCCTCGACACCGCCGTCACACTGGTCCGCGTGCAGGGAACCGCCGTGGGGGCGATGTCGGTTTTCGCCAAGTTCGCCTGGTATCCTCTGGCGGCGCTGGCCATCATCGGCTGCCGGCGTTGGCCCCGGGTCGGCGGCGCCGTGCTGGGCCTGGCCGTGGTCGGCGTGACCTGGTATCTCGCGCGCGGCATGGCCGGGGTAGGCATCCTGGAAGACACATCCATCCAGATCTACATGCTCGGACGCGCGATGCTGCTGTGGATCCCGGCCCTGGCTCTGCTGTCGGCAAGGCGGATCCGCGAGGATTGAATTCGTCGTAGATTTTGATCGAATACCACTTGCGCCGGCGCAAGCGCCCCCACGTGCGCCGGCGCACGCCCGCCCCCCCCTTGCCGAATCGATTCCCATGCGTCAAGATACCCCCGTTCGCGGCCGGCGGTCGCAGCCACCGCCGCCAGCTCCCGAAAGGACCCCCCTTCCATGCCCGCCCCCGCCCCCGACCGCTCCCTCCGCGGCAAGACCCTGCTGGTCACCGGCGCCAGCCGCGGCATCGGCCGGGCCATCGCTGTCCGGGCCGCGCGCGACGGGGCCAACGTGGCGATCCTGGCCAAGACCACGACCGAGCACCCCAAGCTGCCGGGGACCATCCACAGCGCGGCGCAGGAGATCGAACAGGCCGGCGGCCGCGCCCTGCCCTGCAAGTGCGACATCCGCGACGACGAGCAGGTCCAGGCGGCGGTCGCGGCCACGGCAGCGCAGTTCGGCGGCATCGACATCGTCGTCAACAACGCCAGCGCGATCAGCCTGACCGGGCTGCTCGAGCAG
>VGXH01000386.1 GCA_016873405.1 bacterium | reverse complement strand
AGCAGGTACTCGTCCTGCGCGGTGCCGCGGGCCAGTTCGCCCAGCAAGGCGGTTGCCAGCCCGCCGAGCTCGGCGGCGGAGTACAGCCAGCCTCGCCCGGGCTTGCCGAGGTAGCGCGGCCCCAACCCGGCCAGGACCACGTTGCTCAGGACGGCGGTGCGGCGGCTGTAGGGCAGCAGGCGGATCGTGAGGTGGCGCCATTCGTCGTCCTGCTGGAACCGCAAGGTGGCGCGGAACGGCTGGAAGCCGGGCAGGTCGCAGGCGAGTTCGTGGGTCCCCGGCGGCAACGTCAGCGGTTCGGCCAGGGGCAGCTGCCCGGCCCGCGCGCCGTCGATCCGCACCACGGCTCCGGCCGGGCCGGCCAATTGCAGCGTGGCGGCTCCGGCGGGGCCGGCCGGCGCGGCCAAGGTCGCGGCCAGCAGCGCGGCGCCGGCAAGCGGCAGAAGGCGCGTGGAGCGTCGGCGCGGACGGCGCATGCTCTCCCCCCGGGGGACAGTGGACTGATTCCGGTTCCGAGTTCGCGGCGCATTATAGGACATGCTGCCGCCCGATGCCCAAGAATTAATGCCAACCCCCGCTCCGCCAGCGGGTTCCCGGCCGCCGCGCTCAGGCCCGGTGGTACGGCAGGCCGCGCAGGATCGTCAGGCCGCGATAAACCTGCTCCAGCAGCAGGACACGGGCCATCTCGTGGGTCAGGGTCAGGCTCGAAAGACGGACGATGCGGTCGGCGCGCGTCCGCGCCTGGTCACCCAGCCCGTCGGCGCCGCCGACCAGGAAGGCCAGGCTGCCGTGCGCCGCGAGCAGCCGCGCCAGGTCGGCGGTCGTCAGGTCTTCGCCCCGCTCGTCCAGGGCGATGACCGGACGCGCCGGGTCGCGGGCGCCCAGCCGGCGCACCATGTCGGCGGCCTCGCGGCGGGGATCGGCGTCCTTCAATTCGACGATCTCCACCGGCGCCAACGGTCGGATGCGCGCCACGTAGTCGTCCGCGAGCGCGGCCAACCGCCGATCGCGACACCTGCCGATGACGACGATTCTCAGCACGTCCGTCGATCCTCCTTGCCGCCGACGATCATCCGCGAGCGGCCGGACCGCGGCAGTCCGCGTCCGCATGGAAACGCCGGCGGGGCGGCGGCGCCAGCGCGACGTGGCGCGCCGTTCGTCATGGCCCGTCGGCGCCGGGCCCGGCGCGGCCCCCGGAAGCCCGATCGCCGATGGCGGCACCAGTCCATTCGCCGCTTGACACCCGTCGGAGCCAACTGTCTAATTTGCGACCGGGTTGCCGGGTCCACGGCAACCCTGTCCGCGATCGCCAGCGGCGCCGGGTCCGGTGCGTCCGCCTCGGGGCGACCTCGTCGTCCCCTCACCCCGCATCTCCGGGGAAATGCCCATGAATCTGCTGCCTTTTCTCGGGGTCGCCGACGGTGTCGAGGGGCACTTCGCGACGGTCCTGATCTTCGTGCTGGTCGGCTTCGCGTTCGCGGGCATCGCGCTGGGCGTGGCCAAGCTGCTGCGGCCGGCCAAGCCCAGCGCCGCCAAGATGACGACGTACGAGTGCGGCGAGGTCGCGCGCGGCTCGTCGTGGATCCGCTTCAACGTCCGCTTCTACCTGGTCGCGCTGTTCTTCATCGTCTTCGACGTGGAGATGATCTTCCTGCTGCCGTGGGCCGTGGTGTTCCGGCAATTGTACCCGGTGCCCGGTCTGGGCGCGCTGGTATTCTGGGAGATGATCATCTTCCTGGCGATCCTCGCCGTGGGCCTGGCCTACGTGTGGGCGAAAGGCGACCTGGACTGGGTCAAGAAGCTGGCTGAACGCCCCGGCCCGAGCGCCCCCGGCGCCGCGGACGACGAGGAGGTCACCACCCCGTGAGCACGCACCCGACGCCGCCCGCCGGCTACGATGTCGGCCGCGAGCAGATGCTGGACTTCAAGATCGACCAGCAGCTCCTGGAAGTGGTCGAGACCGACGCCAGGAACTTCATCCTGACCACCGTCGACGAGGTGTTCAACTGGGCCAAGCTGTCGAGCATCTGGCCCGTCACCTTCGGACTGGCGTGCTGCGCCATCGAGATGATGGCCACCTCGGCCACGCGCTACGATATCGACCGCTTCGGCGCCGGCGCCTTCCGCGCCACGCCGCGCCAGGCGGACCTGATGATCGTCTCGGGCACGGTCACGGCGAAGATGGCCACGCGCCTCAAGCTCATCTACGACCAGATGCCCGAGCCCAAGTGGGTCATCGCGATGGGCAGCTGCGCGATCGGCGGCGGGCCGTACTTCAAGTACGGCTACCACGTCGTCAAGGGCGTGGACTTCATGGTGCCGGTCGATGTCTACGTGCCCGGCTGTCCGCCGCGCCCGGAGGTGCTGATCGACGGCCTGATGCGCCTGCAGGACAAGATCCGCGGCCGCAAGGGACGCTTCATCGCGCCCAGGTGGGTCACCGACTACGCCAAGCTGATCCCGTACCGGAAGTAGAGGTCCGCGCGTGGAACCGAACGCGATCTACGAACTGCTGGCCGCGCATCTGGGCGACGGCGCGCTGGCGTTCAACGAACACCCGCTGGAGCCGTGGGCGGACGTCGCCCCCGGCCGCGCGGCCGACGCCTGCCGCTTCCTGCGCGACGACTCCCGACTGGACTTCGACCAGCTCATGTGCCTGAGCGGGATCGACTGGGACGGCTTCGATGCGGCCGGCAAGGGCAAGTCGGTGGCCATCCTCGGCTACACCGACGAGGGCCGGCCGGAGACCAGCGACCGCGTGGCGACCGGCGACCTGGGCCTTGCCTACCACCTGTACAGCCACGCGCTGAAGCACAAGTTCACGCTGCGTCTGCGCGTGCCCCGCGACGCGGCGACGGTGCCGACGGTGTCGAGCGTGTGGACGACCGCCGCCTGGCACGAGCGCGAGGCGTGGG
>VGXH01000385.1 GCA_016873405.1 bacterium | reverse complement strand
GGGGCTGGCGAGCACGGTGCTGGCGGACGTCCCTTCCGGCAGGGTGCGCGTGGTGCTCTTCGCGGACGTCGACGGCGACACCCTGCTGGGCACCGTCGAAGGCTCCCTGCTTCGGGCCCTGGCGCCGGCGAGCGGGTGGCCGGACACGCTGCGGGGCGACCTCTACCTGGAGCCGTGGTGGCTGGTCGAGGAACTGACCGTGCCGCCCGGACTGGCGGCGGACCTGCCCATGCCCGCCCACCCGCCGGCGTTCAGCGCCTGGGCGCCGCCCGACAGCGCGCGACCCCCGCGCGAAGGTGACACGGCCGAACCCGCACCGGAGGCACCACGATGAGCGATTCCCGCGCCGGGCGCGCGCTGCCCTTCGTCAAGATGCACGGCGCCGGCAACGATTTCATCATGATCGACCACCGCGCGCTCGCGGACGCCGGCGGCAACCTCGGGCGGGAGCGGATCGCCGCGCTCTGCGACCGGCGCAAGGGCATCGGCGCCGACGGCCTGATCGTCATCGGTCCCGGCTCGGAGCCCGGCCCGGCGGGCGGGACGGCGTTCCGCATGACGTACTTCAACGCTGACGGCGGCGAGGCGGAGATGTGCGGCAACGGCGCGCGCTGCAGCGTGGCCCACGCGCACAGCCTGGGGTTGGCGCCGCAGAGCTGCCGCTTCGATACCTGGTCGGGCCCGCTGCGGGGCCGCGTCCACGGCCCCGGCGTTTTGGAGATCTCGCTGCCCGGGTGGCGCGACCTGGATCTCGCCGTCGGCCTGGGCGAGACGCCCTGGCCGCTGCAGGCCGCCTGCAACACCGGCGTGCCGCACCTGGTGATCCCGGTCGCCGACGTCGACGCCCTCGACCTCGAGGCCTGGGGCCCGCGGCTGCGGCGGCACGAGCGGTTCGGCGCCGCCGGGACCAACGTCAACTGGGTCTCCGCTGACGGGCCGGACGGCGGCTGGCGCATCCGCACGTTCGAGCGCGGCGTGGAGGCCGAGACGCTGGCCTGCGGCACTGGCGCCTCCGCGAGCGCCGTGATACTGTGCGCCCTGGGCCGCGCGCGGAGCCCGGTCCGGCTGCACACGCGCGGCGGCGACGTCCTGGTCGTCGCCGTGGACACCGCGACCGGCGAGCTCCGCCTGCGGGGGCCGGCGCTGGTCGCCTACACGGGCCAGGTGCGGTTCTGAGCGATCGCGCACCTGGCGACGCGGGCGGGCGGGACGTCCGGAACAGGTGAGGGATATGACCGGCAAGACGTGGGCGATGCCCGACGGGATCTACACGGCGCTGGTGACTCCGTTCACGGCCGACGGCGCCGTCGACCGCGCCGCCTGGCGCCGCCTCCTGCAGGGGCAGGTGGACGGCGGCGTGGCGGGCGTCGTGCCCGTCGGCTGCACGGGCGAGGCGGCCGTGCTGACGCGTGACGAGCGCGAGTGGCTGGTGCGCACGGCGGTCGAGGTGTGCCGGGGCCGCTGCGCCGTGGTCGCCGGCTCCGGCTCCAACTGCACGCGCGAGTCGATCGCGCTGACCCGCGACGTGAAGTCCTGGGGCGCGGACGCGGCGATGCTGATCTCGCCCTACTACAACAAGCCCCAGCAGGCCGGACTGCTGGCCCACTACCGCGCCGTCGCGCGGGCGGTCGACATCCCGCAGGTGATCTACAACGTGCCCGGCCGCACCGCGGTCAACGTCCTGCCGGAGACCGTCGCCCAACTGGCCGCCGAACCGAACATCGTCGCGCTCAAGGAGGCGAGCGGAAACCTGGCCCAGATCGAGGAGGCCATCGCCCGCTGCGACCTGAAGGTGTACTCGGGCGACGACGGCCTGAACTTCAGCGTCTTCGGCCTCGGCGGCGCCGGCGCCATCAGCGTGGTCAGCAACCTGCTGCCGGGGCGGCTGTCGCGGATGTGGCGCGCGTTCACCGCGGGCGACCTCAACCGCGCCTGGCCGCTGTCCCGCGGCCTGGATCCTGTCTGCGCGGCCTGCTTCCTGGAGACGAACCCGGTCCCCGTGAAGGAACTGCTCTCGATGGCCGGGATCTGCCGGCGCGATCCGCGGCTGCCGCTGGTGCCGGTCTCGGAGAAGACGCTCACGCGCCTGGTGCAGTTCTACGAAGGCACGCTGGCACCGCTGCTCGAACAGGACCTGATCGAGGACCGCGACGACGGGGCCGGCGCATGAGCCCGGGAGCCGTGCTGCCGGTGTGCGTCCACGGCGCCGAGGGGCGCATGGGGCGCCTGGTGACGGCGCTGGTCGACGCGGCCCCCGATTGCGAGCTGGCGGCGCTGGTGACCGAACCCGGCCGGTCCCTGCCGCCCGGCGCGCTGCATCCGCGCCTGGGCGCCGTCGGGCAGGAGGCGATGGGCGGTGCGCTGCCGCCCGGTTGCGTGATCGTCGATTTCTCCGTCGCCGCCGCGCTGCCGGGCCTTCTGGCCGGCGCGGCCGCCGCCCGCGCCCGGCTGGTCAGCGGCACCACCGGCTTCGACGAGCCGGCCCTGGCGGCGCTCCGCCGCCACGCGGACGACTGCGCCGTGGTCCACGCCGCGAACTTCTCGCTCGGTATCCCCGCGCTGCAGATGGCGCTGCAACTCCTGGCGCGCACCTTGCCGCAGGGCTTCGACGCCGAGCAGGTCGAGACGCATCACACGGCCAAGCTCGACCGCCCGAGCGGCACCGCCCGTGTGCTGGCCGAAGCCTGGCAGCGGGTCCGCGGCGGCGGGCCGGTGCCGGTGCACGCGCAGCGCATCGGCGGCGTGGTCGGGGAGCACACCTGGACGATCGGCGACCAGGAGGAGACGCTGGTGCTGACCCACCGCGCGCAGTCGCGCGCCGCCTTCCTGCGCGGCGTGCTGCCGGCGGTCCGCTTCGTGGCGGCGCGGGAGCGGGGCCTGTACGGGTTGGGCGACGTGCTGCGTTCCCTGGCGGAGGGGGCCGGCGGGGCCGAACAGC
>VGXH01000384.1 GCA_016873405.1 bacterium | reverse complement strand
CCGGCGCCGGCAGCGCGGTCACCGTCACGGCGTTGCCCCGGAAGTAGGTGCCGCTCCAGGGATAGGGGCTGGCCGGCGCGGACAGGCCGGGCGTGGCGGCGTCGATCACCAGGCTGTTGACGCGCACGCGCCCTCGCGCGGGATCGCTCACGTCGACCCGGACGGTGCCCGTGCCGGGCAGTCCGAAACGCGCCTGGTAGTGCTGCCGCGTCGCGGCGGGTCGGGTCTGGGCGAAGTCGCGGAACGCCTGCACCAGCGCCGGCCAGTTCTCGGTCAGGCTCCAACGCGCGTACCAGGCGGGGATCGCCGGCTGATACTGCGCGGCGTGCTGGTCGATGATCGCCACCACGCGCGCGGGCACGAAGGTCGAGTTCATCTGGTCGCAGGCGGTGTTGATGAAGTCGCGGCGGAAACCGTCGTTCTCCAGCAGCCCGCGCAGCAGTTCGGTCGACCAGGGGGGATTGGGCCAAACGGGGCCGTCGGTCGCCAGCGCGGCCGCCAGCGCGTTGTAGGACGCGTCCTGGAACGAGTCGTCCATGTCCTTCAGCGACCAGCGCCAGCGGCCGTCGTGGCCCTTCGGCGCGCCGGCCACGGGCGCGGCCATGTCCTTGCGCCAGAAGACGATGTTGTTGCCGGGCCAGTCGGTGTTGGCGGCGTAGATCTCGGCCGCGCAGTACGCGATGTAGTTCGCCATATCCATCAGCGAGTCCGCGTGCGCGAACGCCGCCGGGTCGTTCATGTCGTGGGCCGCGACGAAGTCGCGCAGCGCGAAGTAGGGCAGGTTGCCGTCGGCCGGGCCGTCGTCCACCTCGCCGTTGTTCTCCAGAAGCACCACGTCGCCCGCGGCGACGCCGTACTGCCGCTCGTAGTAGAACCGGCTGTACTCGTCGCGCAGGTTGGCCAGGCCCCAGTACTCGCCGTCCAGGAACTGGATCACCGGGCGGCCCGCCTGCAGGTCGAAATCGAGTCCCGCCAGCACGCGATGGATGGCCAGATCGCGGAAGCCCAGCCAACCCCAGTCGTCGCCCGAGTTGCGCACCCGGAAGCGGGCGTACGACGTGTGCGGCAACTCGGGAAACAGTTGCGCGCTGAAGTCAGCATCGCCGTAGGCCGCGCTCGCGTAGAGCTTCAGGGACTTCTGCGGCAGCTTCACCGTCGCGTTGCCGCTGATGCGGACCCCGGCGTCCTGCGACAGCACCACCGAACCGGCCTGGTCGAACAGCTCCACGTGCACGGGGCGCTCCCAGGCCGATCCGCTCTGGAAGTAGTTGCCCGTCTCGTCCACGCCCGGCACATAGAGGTTTCCGGGCACATAGATGCCGATGGCCGGGTCAAAGAGGTTCGCCGGGTCGGTCGCCAGCGAGATCACCGGGAAGAAGCAGCGCGAGGCCACGTCCGGCCCGACGATGAACGACCGCGTCGCCACCGCGCTCGGCTCCTGCCCCGAACGGAACGCCCGCGCCCGCACCACCGTGATCTTGTCGATGGCTCCGGTCGGCAGCCGCCACGCATAGTGCCCTGGAGCCATGTAGTTCGTGGGGATCAGCGCGTGGACCGCCGGGTCGCCGGCGCGGTCGTCGACCGTGAACGGCCCCGTGTAGAGCGGCGAGGCGGCGGTCGGCACGCCGCCGTCCAGCGTGTAGCGGATCTGGGCCAGCGGGTCGGTCGTCGCCAGGCCCAGTTCGAACGCGGCCGCGTGGAAGCCGGGCGTCGCCGAGAACGCGGGCGTCGGCGCCACCGTCGTCGGCACGCCGTTGGCCGAGCCGGGCGTCGAGGCGACGAACACCGCCCAGGCGGGAGCGCCGTCGGGGGTGCGGGCATACGAGCGGTCGGCGGTCAACGGCGTGGCCGGCGCCGTGTCCAGCCGGGTGACGCCGTCGGAGTCGGTCAGCAGCACCGGTTCGCCGGCGGCGGCGAGCTTGAAGTTGGTGTGCAGCTGCCCGCCGCCGCGCACGCCGTTCTTGTCCGAGGCCCAGACCACCAGCCAGCCGCCGGCCGGGACCGAGCCCTGGGGAAACTGCCACTTGAGCGGCAGGGCGGCGTTGTCGCTGAGCCAGCAGCCGGTCAGCTCGAAGGCCGCCGGACCGGGATTGTAGAGCTCGATCCAGTCGGAGAAGTCGCCGTCGACGTCGGCGATGGTGGCCGCGTTCGAGCTCATGTACTCGTTGACGACCACGGCGCCCACCGCGGGGCGCAACGCCATGATGGCCGTCAGCAGAAGCGTCGCCAACCCGACGGTCAGCGCCCGCCGGCGCGGGCCGTGCACAGCGATCGTCATGGTCAGCCCTTCTGCCCAGGCAGGCGGCCCTTCCGGCGCCCGGCAAGGCGCTCTCGTCGTCGCGCCTTGCCGGGCGCCGGGATGACTCGCCGGGAGGGCGGCAGATCCCCGACCCGGGAGCCTAGCGCACCAACTGCAGACGGGCCAGGGCTTCGCGGCCGTTCGCGCGCAGCCGACCCAGATAGCCGCCGCTGGGCGCCGCCCGGCCGCTCTGATCGCGTCCGTCCCAGCGCACCTCGTGGCGACCCGCGGCCAGGTCGCCCGCCGCCAACGTCCGCACGCGGCGGCCGGACAGATCGTAGATCTCCAGATGGGCGGGGCCTGCCGTGATCAGTTCGAAGCTGAACGTCGTTTGCGGGTTGAACGGGTTGGGAGCCACCGTCAGCCGCGGCATCGCCGTCGGCAGGTCTTCGTCCGGGCCGAGGCCTGACGTCCCGTCGGCCGCGAACTCCGCGGTGCGCGTCACCGTGCCGTTGAGCGGCATCACGGTTGTCGCCGCGGTCGTCTCGCCCGTCTCGATCCAGCGCACGAACACCGAGCCCGGCGCCGGCAGCGCGGTCACCGTCACGGCGTTGCCCCGGAAGTAGGTGCCGCTCCAGGGATAGGGGCTGGCCGGCGCGGACAGGCCGGGCGTGGCGGCGTCGATCACCAGGCTGTTGACGCGCAACA
>VGXH01000383.1 GCA_016873405.1 bacterium | reverse complement strand
CCCCGGCGCCTGGACCACAACTTCCTGCACGGCAATCCCGAGCGGAACTACGTGGCGCGGCGCGACGGCGCGCTGTTCATCGGCGTCTCCTACGCGCCGGACCGCTGGCACTTCGCCGGCTCGGTCGGCATCGACCCCTATGACATGACCGGCTGCGACATCTTCCTGACGAAGCACCCGGACGGCTGGATCGTCGACGTCCTGACGCCGGCCGGGCAGGATCTGCTCAAGGGGTTCAAGCTGCCCGCCGACGCGCAGCCGAAGCCGAAGCGCGAGCACTTCACGCAGCACATCTACGTGCCGCAGGCGCGCCTGAACGAGATCATGTCCGGCAGCTACAACCATCCCGTGTGGGAAGAGGCTTCGCGCAACTGCACCGGCTGCGGCACCTGCAACACGGCTTGCCCGACCTGCTACTGCTTCGACGTGCAGGACCACGTGGCGATCACGGGCGACGCCGGGCACCGCGAGCGCACCTGGGACGGCTGCATGCTGCGCGGATTCACCGAGGTGGCCGGCGGCGAGGTCTTCCGCCACAAGGTGGCCGCCCGGCAGCGCCACCGCGTGCATCGCAAGTTCAAGTACCTGAGCGACGCCACGGGGCAGCCGTGGTGCGTGGGCTGCGGGCGCTGCACGGCGTACTGCACCGCCGGCATCAGCATCGTCGAGATCGTCAATCGGCTGGTTCGCGACGCCGAGCGCGAGGAACAGGTCACGGCCTAGCCCGTGGCGGGCTGCCCAACGGGAGGGACGGCGTGGAACTGCAGACCCTGAAGCCGGGACTCGAGACCCGGGAACTGTACCTGCCGGAGATGGCCGAGATCACGGCCGTGCGCCGGTTGACCGCGATGGAGACGCTGTACACGGTGAAGCTGCCCGGCGGCCGCGATCTCGGCCACAGGCCGGGACAGTTCGTCGAGGTATCGCTGTTCGGCGTCGGCGAGGCGCCGATCTCCGTCTCCTCCTCGCCCACGCAGAAGGGCGAGTTCGAGATGGGCATCCGCCGGGTCGGCATGCTGACCGAGGTGCTGGCCGGCTACGGGCCGGGGCGCAAGATCGGGATCCGCGGCCCGTTCGGCAACGGCATCGACGTCGAGAAGTTCCGCGGCAAGGACGTGCTGATCGTCGCCGGCGGCATCGGGCTGGTGCCCATGCGCTCGATGATCAATTACGTGCGGGACAACCGCGACCAGTTCGGTCGCCTCATCATCTGCTACGGCAGCCGCTCGGACACGGAGCTGCTGTTCACCGATGAGCTGGCGGCCTGGGAGAAGGACCCGCGCGTCGAGTACCACGTGACCGTCGATCGCGGCTCCGAGGCGTGGCGCGGGAAGACCGGCGTCATCACGACGCTGATCCCGGGCCTGGATCTGGACCTGCCGAACACCGTGTGCTGCATCTGCGGGCCGCCGGTCATGTACCGCTTCGTCGTTCTGACCCTGCGCGGCAAGGGGCTGCCGGACCGCAACATCTACATGTCGCTGGAACGGCGCATGAAGTGCGGCGTCGGCAAGTGCGGGCACTGCCAGATCGACAGCACCTACGTCTGCCAAGACGGGCCGGTCTACCACCTGCCCGACATCGCGAAGCTGCGGGAGGCGCTGTGATGGCCAACAAGCCCAGCGAAGCTGGAAAACCCAGCGAAGCCAAGAAGCCCAGCGAAGCCAAGAAGCCCAAGGTGGCGATCTTCGACTTCACCGGCTGCGAGGGCTGCGAGCTCTCCCAGCTGAACTTCGAAGACCAGCTTCTCGATATCCTCGCCCAGGTCGACATCGTCGAGTGGCGCGAGGCGATGGACGACCGGGCCGAGGAGTACGACATCGCCTTCGTCGAGGGGTCGCTGTCCACGCCCGACTGCATCAAGCGCATCCACGACATCCGGCGGCGCACGAAGGTGCTGGTGGCGCTCGGCGCCTGCGCCGTCGACGGCGGCGTCAACGCGATCAAGAACCTGCACCCCATCGAGGAAGTGCGGGAGACGGTGTACGGTCAGGACCAGTACCTGTTCCCGACGCTGCCCTCGCTGCCGCTGTCGGCCGTGGTCAAGGTCGACCACAACGTGCGCGGCTGCCCGATGACGCAGCTCGAGTTCCTGAAGCTCTTCACGGCGCTGGTCATGGGCAAGAAGCCGATCGAGCCCGACCAGGCCGTCTGCGTCGAGTGCAAGCTCAACGAGAACGAATGCGTGTACAGCAAGGGCATGATCTGCCTGGGGCCGGTCACGCGCGCCGGCTGCAACAGCCAGTGCACGAACTTCGGGCAGTACTGCATCGGCTGCCGCGGGCTGGTTTCCGAGCCGAACCTGCAGGGCATGGCCGAGACGCTGACCGCGCACGGGCTGGCCATGGACGAGGCTTGGAAGCGCCTGCAACTCTACAACGCGTACCGGCTGCAGGGGGTCAGGGTATGAGCAGGGATCTGGATATCACCGTCAAGCACCTGACGCGCGTCGAGGGGCACGGCAACATCGTCGTCGACATGAAGAACGGCGTGCTGAAGAAGGCGCAGCTCGACATCGTCGAGGCGCCGCGCTACTTCGAGGCGCTGCTCAAGGGGCGCAGCTTCCACGAGGCGGCGATCATCACCTCGCGCATCTGCGGCATCTGCTCGCTGGGGCACCAGATGAGCTCGCTGAAGGCGACCGAGCAGGCCCTGGGGCTGCCGGTGACCCCGCAGACGATCCTGCTGCGCAAGCTGCTGGTGCACGGGGCCACGCTGCAGTCCAACGTCCTGCACGCCTACTTCCTGGCGGCGCCCGACTTCCTGAAGGTCAAGTCGGTGATCCCGCTGGTCGGCACGCACCCCGAGGTGGTGCTGCGCGCGCTGCGCATGAAGAAGCTGGCCAACGACATCGGCGACGTGGTGGGCGGCCGGGCCGTGCACCCGATCACCTGCGTGCCCGGCGGCTTCACGCAGATGCCGACGGCGTCGGCCCTGCGCGAACTGCGTCGACGGGC
>VGXH01000382.1 GCA_016873405.1 bacterium | reverse complement strand
GTGGCGAGCGGTCGGGACGGGCGCTGGCCAAGGTGCTGGTCTCCGGCGGCGGCCGCTGCAACGTGACCCACGCCTGCTTCGACGCGCGGGAACTGGCGGCGCGCTACCCCCGCGGCGGCCGCGAACTGCGCGGCCCGCTGACGCGGTTCGGGCCGGCCGAGACGGCGGCCTGGTTCGCCGCGCGCGGCGTCCCTCTCAAGACCGAGCCGGACGGCCGCATGTTCCCGGTCACCGACGACGCGCGCACCGTGGCCGACGCGCTGCTGGACGCCGCCTGCGGGGCGGGCGTCGAGCTGCGGCTGCGCTGCGGCGTGCGCTCGCTGCGGGCGCGCGACGGCGGCGGCTTCCTGGTCGGGCTGGCCGGCGGCGACGAACTGGCCGCCACGCGCGTCCTGCTGGCCACCGGCGGCCGCGCGTCGCAGGCCGCGGGCGACGGCACGGACGGCTACGCGCTGGCCGCGGCGATGGGCCACACGATCGTGCCGCCGGTGCCGTCGCTGTTCAGCCTGGACTGCGACGCCCCGTGGCTGACGGCGCTGGCCGGCGTGGCGGTGCCCGACGCGGCGGTGACCGCGGCGATGGGCCACACGATCGTGCCGCCGGTGCCGTCGCTGTTCAGCCTGGACTGCGACGCCCCGTGGCTGACGGCGCTGGCCGGCGTGGCGGTGCCCGACGCGGCGGTGACCGTCGGCGAAGGCCGTGACGCGGTGAGCCGGCGGGGCGCCGTGCTGGTGACCCACCGCGGGCTGAGCGGGCCGGCGGTGCTGGCGCTCTCGGCCTGGGCCGCGCGCGCGCTGCACGACTGCGCCTACCGGACGCTGCTGCGCGTGGACTGGCTGCCGGGCGACGGCGCCGCCGACGAAACCGAGGCGCGGTTGCAGGACTGGGCGCGCGCCCACGGGCGCCAGGAGATCGCGGCCGCGGGACCGGGCGGCCTGCCGCGCCGGTTGTGGGCGGCGCTGGCTTCGCAGGCGCAGATCATCGACGGCGCCCGCTGGGGCGATCTGGGGCGCGACGCGCGGCGCCGCCTGGCCGCCGGGCTGCGCGACACGCGCCTGCAGACCACCGGCCAGAGCACCCACAAGGAGGAGTTCGTCACCTGCGGCGGCGTCGCGCTGCCCGAGGTGGATTTCCGCGCGTTGGAAAGCCGGCTGCGGCCCGGCCTGCACCTGGCGGGCGAGGTGCTGGACATCGACGGCGTGACGGGCGGCTTCAACTTCCAGGCCTGCTGGACGACGGGCCGGCTGGCCGGGTTGGCGCTGGCGGCCGGTTGATCAGCCTTTCGCCTGCGCCGCGCGCGGCGCGGGCGGTTGCGCGGCGGCGGCCAGGACCGCCGGCAGCGCCTGGCCCAGCGCGGCTTCCAGGGCGGTGAGCGTCGCCGTGGCCTCGATCAGCCGTGCGTGCGCGGCGGCCGGCGCCAGTTCGCCGACCAGGGCGCCCTCGCGCGCCAGGACACGGCGGGCAAGCTCCACGCCGGCCGGAGTGAGCGACGCCAGACGCGAGCGCCGGTGCCGCGGGTTGTCCAGCCACCGGATCAGGCCCCGCTCGGCCAGCGGCGCCAGGGTCTGCTGCACGTACTGGCGGGTCGTGCCGCGCCGCGTGGCGAGGGCGGGGATCGTCTGCGGTTCGCCCTGGCGCAGCTGGAGCAGCAGAGCCCGCTCGCCCACGGTCAGGCCGTCGCCGGCGTGGAGTTCCCGCATGGTCGCCTCGAAGCGGTCGGCCAGACGGCGCACGGCCGAGGCCAGGACGCCGACGGCGTAGACCGCCCGCGAGTCGGGTTGTGTCCGGTCCGTCCTTGCGCCCTGACCGATATCCGGATCCATCGGCGCCCTCCTGGGTTGGGGCTTCGGCACAGCCTCCGCCGGCGCGCCCGACATGTCAATCATATTGTCATAATGGCTTGACGGGCAGGACCGCTGCCGGAAAGCCGCCGGGACACATGTCAACCCGATTGGCAAAAACACCCCCCGGACGATGGACGCTCCACCAGCAATGTCAATTCGGTTGTCACACTCGCGATAAGACGGCTCCCGGTTGCCCCGCATCGCCCGGTTCCCTATGATCTCACGGCGCCTGGCGCCGTCACCCACCGCCTGACCGGGAGCCCCTCCGTGCGCGACACGACTGCCTGCCGATCACGAATGCGCGCCTGGGACCTGCGCCGGGCAGCGTTCCTGATCCTGCTGCCGGTGCTTCTGCTGGCGCCGGCGATGTCCGGCTGCAAGCACGAGCCGCCGAACATGCCGCCGAACGCCGATCTTTGGCGCGGCGTGGGCCTCCCGTTCCTGAATCTGGGTTCGAGTCTGGAGGCGGTCGTCTTCAACGGCAGCGCCGGGTACATCCTGGGCACGGGATTGACCAAGGCGGGTACCGGCTACCTGCTGTTGGAACGGGACGCCGAGGGCCACTGGCTGCAGCGGCGGCTGGCCGCGCCGCCGGACAACGCGGTGCTGCTGGACATCGCCGCCGGTGGGGCCGGGGTGGCCGCGGGCGGCTACCTGCAGCAGGCGCTCGACCCCTGTCTGGTCTACGACGAGCGGGGACAGGCGCCGGCGGCGATCGCTCGCGCCGGCGTGAGCATCGCCGCGATCGACGGCGACGATGCGCTGATGGTGGCCGCGGGACAGGCCCTCGGCGGTGCGTTGTGGGCGAGCCGCGAGCCGGGACGCTGGAGCAACGAGCAGACCTGGCTCAGCACCGCGTTCGTGAGCGGCTTTGCCGACGTTTTCGTCGCTGGCGAGCTCGCCTGGGCCTGCGGCTTCGACGCGGCTTCGGACACGCCGCCGATCCTGCTCGCGCTGGACCCGCGGACCGGCGCCTGGTCCGGCGTGCCGTTGGGCCCGGGCATCCTCGGCCACGAGTTGCGGTGCGTGGCCGCGGGCGTGGACGGCTCGTTGCTGCTCGGCGGCGTCGCCGTGGGCGGCGCGACGCCGCCGCGCGCATTCCTGCGCCTGCGCGAGGCGGGCGGCGAGTGGGTCGAGCT
>VGXH01000381.1 GCA_016873405.1 bacterium | reverse complement strand
CCCCCTGCCCCTGGCATCCATCAATTGCGCGATGAACGCCCACCCGAACCTGTACCTGTTCGATGCGGGCGGCATGGGGATCAACGCCAACATGACCTGTTCGGGTAGCATGAAGCAGGTCATCGCGCCCGGATCGCTGGCGCCCGGGTACTACTACCTGGGGGTGTCGCACGGCAGCTACCTGGCTTCGGCGAACAGCGGGAGCATCTGGAACCTCTCCTACTCGGGTCCCCTGGTGCCGAACGGGCCGGGAGCCGGATCGCCGCTCACCTACTGGGTGGGCCCGAATTCCGTGGTGCCGCCGTACGGCTATCAGCTGAACCTGAACGCGAACTGGTTCGGGTACTGCGAAACGGCCACGAGTTCCGAAAGCGTGACCTGGGGAGCGCTCAAGTCGATCTTCGGACGGTGAGGCGTCCACCGCGCCATCGGCAGGCTGCGGCGGGCGGCTTCGGCCGCCCGCTTTCTTCACGATCCGTCGGTCACCGGGTCATCCGAACGTCAGTCCGATTTGCCGCCACCCGGATCGACCTGCCTGCGCCCGGTCCGGGTTCAGAGCGGGGCTCCCGACCCGAAGGCGGGCGCCGGCACGGCGCGTGCAGGGACCGTGCGCCTCTCTTGCCGTCACGCCATCGCCGGAGGTAAGATGATGCCGGATCGACGGGGAGGGAAGTCCATGGCCAATCGCGCGCGCGACTGGTTCGCCCAAGCGGAAAAGGACCTCGAATTCGCCGAGCGGGCCCGCGAGGGCGGCAGCCACGAGTGGTCGTGCTTCGCCGCCCAGCAGTCGGCCGAGAAGGCGGTCAAGGGACTTCATCTCCACCTGGGCCAGGAGGCCTGGGGCCACGTCGTGGCGCGACTGCTGAGGGAACTGCCTCAGGCGCCGCCAGAGGAACTGGTCGAACGCGGCATGGTGCTCGACAACTTCTATGTTTCCAGCCGCTATCCGAACGGTCACCCGGACGGCGCCCCGTTCGAGCACTACGGCCGACTCCAGAGCAGCGAGGCTTGCGAGCATGCCCGTCAGATCGTTGAATTCGTCCGTTCTCAGATGGCCGGCGCGTGACGACGTGCTGGCCGCGGCCCGGACCTGGGCGGCGGCCGAGGGCGGGGCGCGCGCGAACCTCCTGAGGATCGGCTGCTTCGGATCCGCGACCGGTGGAAGCTGGGGCGTGGGCAGCGACCTGGATCTCGTGGCGGTGGTGGCGACCGTGAAGCGGTCCTTCGCCGAGCGCGGACGGGACTGGGATCTGACGCGTCTGCCGGTGCCCGCCGAGATCCTCGTCTACACGGCGACGGAGTGGGAACAGGTCGTCAACCGCGGGGACCGCTTCGCGGGCGTGATGTCGCGCGACGTGGTCTGGCTCTGGGAGCGCGGCTGATTCAGGCTCCTGCCAGGTCCTGCCTGAGGATCTCCAGTTGCTGCCTGACCCCCGCCAGCGTGTAGGGATCGTCCGCCGCCGCCGTCCGACCGTCCGTCTCGAAGCGGGGCCGTTCGATGTTGTCGCGACCCCAGCGCGC
Organism: bacterium; assembly: GCA_016873405.1. Next base: position 1,468 of record VGXH01000381.1, on the reverse strand, counting down.
ATCGACCCGGCGCACGAGTTCCGCCAGCGAGGCAGGGGTGGCCAGCGCCCGGTCCAGCAGGGCCGCCAGGGCGCCGGCCGGTCGGCCGCGGCAGGCCGCCAGCAGCGCGGGGTCATCGGCCAGTCCGTCCAGCAGCACGCGGGTCAGCGTGCCCTCGGGATCGGGCAGGCGCGCGGCCAGGAGCGCGCCCGCCTCCAGCACCAGCTGCCGGTCCGCCGGCACGGGCGAGGCGCCGCGCAGGTTGCCCGCGCCGGCGCGCGCCACGGCGCCGGCCAGGTCCCAGTCCCGCCGGCGGCGGATCTCCTGCTCGATCCGCCCGGTCTCGTCGTCGGGTGGCCCGGCCCCGTCAGAAGAGGGCGCGCCCGCGGTCGGCTCTTGCTTCCGGTCGTCCATGCCCCGAACATACGCGCGAATGCCCCCGCTGCAAACCCCGCGGAACCGGGTCTCCGCGCTGCATTGCCGGCGCGCGGACCGGCCCGACGTCCTTGAGGAGGTCATGTTCGACGGCAATGCCATGGCCGAGGGCTTCGGCTGCTTCGCGCTGGGCGGTATCGAGGTCAGCCCGGACGCGCGCCTGGCCGCGTTCGCGGTCGACTCGGTCGGCCGGCGCTTCTACGCCCTGCGCGTGAAGGACCTGACGACCGGCGAACTGCTGGACGACTGGACGCCGGCCGCGGCGTCCACAGGCGCCGCCGCCGGCGTCACCGCGCAGAGCACCTGCTGCGGCCAGCGGCCGCGCCACAGCACGCGGCCGTGGAAAGCGATATCGGCCCGCCAGCCCTGGCGGCAGTTGCGCAGGGCGCGCGTCTCGTGGCCGGTGAACTCGTCCAGGATCGCGGTGTAGGGCCGGGCCAGGCGATCGACCAGGGCCAGGGCGAACAAGGTCGAGGCGTAGAGGTCGGCGTCGTAGTGCACCACCAGGGGCAGGCGCGCGCAGGCGGCCAGTTCGTCCAGCAGGCGCGGCGCCCTCGTGCACGCCGAACTCGACGAAGACCACCGGCCCGCCAGGGCCTTCAACGCTTCCTTCATGCCTCGCCCTTCCCTCCTCGCCTTTCGCTGCCGGCCGGCGCGCTCAGGCGCGCCGACCGACCAGCACCGGGAACTCGAACTGCTCGTCGATGCCGGTGATGGGTTCGTGCGCCTCCAGGTCGGCCAGGCCGGCGGCGGCCAGTTCGCCCGCCAGTTCGTCGTCCGGCCAGGCCTGGTGGCACTGCGCGTAGCGGCGGACCCCGCCCGTGTCGGCGTCGATGATCCAGTGCACATGGATTTCGGCGCGCGCGGCCTGGTCCCAGGCGAACTCCTCCAGCCACAGGTGGGGGCGCCCGTGGAAGGGGGACTCGCTCACGGCCGACCAGGTCGCCGCGTCCTCGCGCACGAACAGGTCCCAGGGCTGGTACTCCAGCACGAACAGGCCGCCCGGGCGCAGCAGTCCGGCCAGGCGCGGCAGGAAGGCGCGGGCCTGCGCGGG
>VGXH01000380.1 GCA_016873405.1 bacterium | reverse complement strand
AAAAGTACGGCGCCATCCAGGCGTTCGTCTACGCCTTCACCTTCATCGGCGGCGTGTTCGCCGACAAGATCCTCGGCTTCCAGAAGTCGCTGATCTGGGGCGCGGCGACGATGATCGCCGGCGGCCTGGTCATCGCCTTCTCGCCGAAGGAGATGTTCTACGTCGGCACCTGCTTCTCCATCATCGGCACGGGCTTCTTCAAGCCGAACATCTCGACGATGGTGGGCCAGCTCTACAACCCCGGCGACTCGCGCCGCAACGCCGGCTTCAGCCTCTTCTATTCCGGCATCAACCTGGGCGCGCTGCTGGGCGGCGCGCTGATGATCTGGGTGGGCAAGAACCACTCGTGGCAGATCGCCTTCGCCCTGGTCTCCGTGGTGATGACGATCAGCCTGGTCACCTTCCTGGCCACGCGCCGGAGCCTGGGCCCCATCGGCCTCTCGCCGTTCGGCCCGGAGGTGCCGGTCTCGAAGCGCAAGCTGCTGGAGATCGCGACCTACGTCGGCTCGCTGCTGACGATCCCGCTGGTCTTCGTGCTGGTGAAGAACTCGCGCTACACGGACCTGTTCATGTACATCATCGGGCCGGCCACGCTGCTGTGGCTGGGCTGGGAGATGCGCCGGTTCACGCGCGAGGAGAACAAGCGTATCGGCGCCGCCCTGGTCTTCATCTTCTTCTCGGTGCTGTTCTGGGCGTTCTTCGAGCAGAGCGGCGGCTCGCTCAGCCTGTTCGCGCTGAACAACCTGCACCCCAGCCTGCTCGGCCTGCCGATGGACCCGAACGTGGTCAACAACTCGTCGAACTCGCTGTTCGTGATCATCTTCGCGCCGCTGATCGGCATCGTCTGGGTGTGGCTGGCCAAGCGGAAGCTGGAGCCGAACTCGGTCGTGAAGTTCGGGCTCGGCTTCTTCCTGCTGGGCCTGGCCTTCCTGGTCTTCGCCTGGACGAAGATGTTCGCCGACAAGGCGACCGTTTTGACCTCCCTCGACGTCTTCACGCTGGGCTACCTGGTGATCACCTTCGGCGAGCTCTGCCTGTCGCCCATCGGCCTGTCGCTGATGACGCAGCTGGCGCCCACCTCGATCCAGGGCCTGATGATGGGCATGTGGTTCCTGGCCAGCGCCTACGGCCAGTACGTGGCGGGCCTGCTGGGCGCCGGCATGTCGAGCGCGGACCCGAACGCGACGGCGCTGGTGAAGCTGGCCTCCTACACGGACGGCTACCGGCAGCTGGGCATCTACGCGCTGATCGCCGGCGTCGTGCTGGTGGTCATCGCGCCGGGGGTCAAGCGGCTGATGAAGGGCGTGCACTGAGGCTGGGCGCGGGGCAGCGCAGCGGGATGGGAACGGCGCCGGGCGGAGAGACCCGGCGCCGTTCGTTTGGGCGGTGGCGGGGGCGGCGGGACTTGCGCCGGCGCAAGTGCCGGCGCGGCGTCAGTTCCTTGGCGGACCGTGAACCGCCGGTGACACTCCCGCCAGCGCGCGGAGCCTGGGCTTGAACCAGGGCAGCCATGACGGATATCATGCTCCCGGCCTTCAGACGGCACCGAGAGAGGTCGGGTGCGATTCCTGCCTACCCGCCGGCATGCGGTGCACCACGAAAGACCCCGGCATGCGTGAATTCAGCGTTGTCGTCGAGCGCGACCCCGCCACCGGCCAGTACGTCGGCCACATCCCCGGCTGGCCCGGCGCCCACAGCCAGGGCTCGGACCCGGCGGAGCTCGAAGCCAACCTGCGGGAGGTTGTCCAGATGCTTCTCGAAGATGGTGAGCCGACGTTCGAGACCGAATTCATCGGCGTGCAGACGCTTCGCGTGGCTTGAGCGTGGGGAAGATCCCCGTCCTGAAGCCTCTCCGATGGCCGCGGGACGACGCTCCCGTTCCATGCCAATTCTGACATTGCGCCCACCTTGCTGCGCAAGATCGCGCGTGACATCGGCCTCACCGTCGAGGAGTTGCTCTCCTGAGACCAGTGCCGGCAATTGCGCCGGCGCAAGTTGTGGGCACACCGTAAAACGCCGTACTACAACAAGTTAAAGCGGGACCGCCTGGCGCCGTCACACGCGGTCGCAGATGAGTATTGACAATTCACGTCGCGAATAGATATCATTCATCGCATGAATAATTCTGCAAACCCCCGCCTGGCCCTCACGGCCACCCGCGACCGCCTGGCCGTCATGCCGGCGGTCGTCGTGGCCGGGGCGCGCCAGACGGGCAAGAGCACGCTGGCCCGCGATCTCCTGGCTGACGGCAGGCGCTACCTGACGCTGGATGACCTGGACGTCCGCGATGCCGCCCGCAACGATCCCGAGGCGCTGGTCGGCGGCGCGGAGCCGGTGACCATCGAAGAGATCCAGCGGGCTCCCGAGCTGCTGCACGCGATCAAGCGCGCCATCGATCGCGATCGCGTGCCGGGGCGCTTCCTGTTGACCGGGTCGGCGAACCTCCTGCTGATGCATCGCGTGTCCGAAACGCTGGCCGGTCGCGCCAGCTACCTGACGTTGTGGCCGATGACGCGGCGGGAGCAAGCGGGACTCGGCGCCTGCGGTCCGTGGGAGCGGCTCCTGGAAACGCCCGACGGCGATTGGCCCGTGCTCCTCGCCTCCGCCGGCGGCAGCGCGGAGGCGTGGCAGGAGGCCGCGCGACGCGGCGGCTTCCCGACGCCAGCCCTGCACCTGCGCAGCGAGGCCGAGCGCGCGATCTGGCACGACGGGTACGCGAGCACCTATCTCGAGCGCGATCTGAGGGATCTCGGCTCGGTGTCGTCGCTGCCCGACTTCCGGCGGCTGATGCGCGCGGCCGCGCGGAGGCTGGGGCAGCTGGTCAACCAGTCCGGGCTGGCTCGCGACTGCGGATTGGCGCAGGCAACCGCGCATCGCTGGCTCAATCTGCTCGAAGCTTCGTTCATGCTCGTGCGCGTTCCGTCCTACGCCGTCAACCGCACCAAGCGGCTGGTCAAGGCGCCGAGGCTCTACTGGGGAGACACCGCGCTGGCGCTGCACCTGTCCGGCGGCG
>VGXH01000379.1 GCA_016873405.1 bacterium | reverse complement strand
TTTTGCGGCTACAAGGCGTTCCCGACCGAGGCGCTGACCCACCAGCCGATGTCCGCGGTGCTCGGCGCGATGCAGGAGAACGGGCTGCGGGCCGAGGACCTGGCCTCGATCCACATCCAGACCACCACGCGCGGCGCGGACATCCTCAGCGACCCCAGCAAGTACGACCCGCAGACCAAGGAGACGGCCGACCACAGCCTGCCCTACTGCCTGGCGGCGGTGGCCGCCGACGGCGGCGTCTACCCGAGCAGCTTCGAGAAGGAGAAGCTCTTCGACCCGCGCATCCGGGCGCTGCTGCCGAAGATCAAGGTCGTGGCCAACGCCGGGATCGACGCGATGTTCCCCGGCACCAAGCGCGCGATCGCCACGCTGACCACGAACGACGGGCGCACCGTCACCAAGACCGTCGACAACGCCAAGGGCAGTCCGCTCAACCCGCTGAGCGACGACGAGCTGGTGGCGAAGTTCCGCGCCAACGCCGGCGGCGTCATGGACGCGGCGCGGCAGGACCGGGTCATCGACGCGACCTGGAACTTCGAGCACTGTCGCGACCTCGGCGCCTACCTGCGGCTCCTGACGGTGGACTAGCGGCAGGTCCGCCCGCCGCAGGTCTGCCCGCCGACCCGGGCGAGCCGGGGGGCGCTTGCCGATGGCCGGGCCCGCTGCGGCGTGCTATATTGAACAGACGGGACCGCCCGCGGGTAGTCCTGCGACGGCTCTGGACTCGTGGGGGCGATCTGGTCTCGACGTGGTCGGAGGACCGCCAGCTGCATGCCGAGATCCCGCCACTCTCGTTAAACGGTGGAAAACAAACAAGTGACGAAGCCAACTTCGCACTGGCTGCCTAACTAACGCAGCCCGTCCCCGGGCCGGGGGGTCACCGGACCGACCCAATGGGGGCGCCGTTTTCCGGTGCACAAGTCCCGAAGCGTGTCCCTGGCGGACGGACGAGATCAAACATGGGACTAGCCTGACGGTTGGCACGTTCCCTGGCCAGCCGGCTGGTTAAATCAACAGGGAGCTAAGCATGTAGACGCCGGCGGGGCGCCGGTTACGGACGCGGGTTCGATTCCCGCCGCCTCCACCAGTAACTCAGCGCGGCTGCGGCCGCGCCGCGCGCAGGAGCCGCCCCCCGGGGCGGCTCTTCGCATCATGGCGGCGGCAGGATATGGCGGTTCAGCGTCGCCTGGTGAGCGCCGTCGTGAAGTAGAGCGCCCCGGTCAGCAGGATCGTCACCGCGCCGGCCGGCAGGTCGGGTCCGTAGCTCAGCGCGAGTCCGCAGACGGTCAGCCCGGCGCAGAGCAGCGCCGCCACGATCATCATGTGCGACAGGCGCCGCGTCAGGTGGTTGGCCGTGGCGGCCGGCAGGGTCAGCAGGGCGATGACCATGATGATGCCGACCACCGACACCAGCACGACCACCGTCAGCGCGGTCAGCGCCAGCAGAAGGAAGTGGTAGCGCACCGTGCGGACGCCGCGCAGCGAGGCGAACTCGTCGTCGAAGCACACCGCCAGCAGCTGCTTGTGGAAGAGCGTCACGACCGCGACCACCGCCACGCCCAGCCCGGCGATGAGCCACAGGTCGCGCGGGGTGAGCATGAGGATGTTGCCGAAGAGGTAGCTCATCAGGTCGGCGGCGTAGCCCGGCGTCAGGCTGATGAGCACGATGCCGGCGGCCATGCCCACGGCCCAGACCGCGCCGATGACCGTGTCCTCGCGCTGCCGCAGCCGCAGGCTCACCCAGCCGATCACGACCGCCGACAGCAGCGCCGCGGCGGCCGCCCCGCCCAGCGGCGACAGCCACGTCAGGCCGTGCACCACGCGCAGGTACTGCACCAGGCCCAGCCCGGCCAGCACGCTGTGCGAGATGGCCCCGGCGATGTAGCTGATCCGGCGGATCACGACGTAGCTGCCGACCACGCCGCAGGGCACGGCCACCAGCAGCCCGCCCAGCAGCGCGTACTGCAGGAACGAGTGGGCGGCCAGGGGGCCCAGGAAGGCGGGCGCCGGCGTCAGCACTGGTGCCCCTCCTCGCTGCAGCGGTGGTCGTGGCGGATCAGGCGCATGTCGGCGCCGTAGAGGTCGGCGATGACCTGGCCGTTGATGGCGCTCGTGGGGTGCACGACCACCTTCTGGCCGACGCAGATCACGCTCTTGACGAAGCTGGCGACGAAGCCCAGGTCATGCGAGACCATGATGATCGTCAGGCGGCGGTTCAGCGCCTCCAGCAGGCGATAGAAGCCCTCCTCGACGTGGGCGTCGAGGCCCGCGGTGGGCTCGTCCAGCAGCAGCAGTTCGGGCTCGCCGGCCAGGGAGCGGGCGATGAGCGCGCGCTGCTTCTGTCCGCCGCTCAGCGCGGCGAAGTGGCGGTTGGCATGGTCGGCCAGGCCGACCTCCGCCAGCGCGGCGCGGGCCGCCTCGCGGTCGCGCGGACGCCAGGGGCCCAGGCGGGGGGCCAGGCCGAGCCGCCCCATGAGCACCACGTCGAGCGCGGAGACCGGAAACAGCGGGTCCAGGTGGGCGTGCTGCGGCACGTAGCCGATGCGGTGCCGCGCGCGCTCGGGGCGCTGGCCGAAGACGGTCACCTCGCCGGCGGTCGGCCGCAGCAGGCCGAGGGCCAGCTTGAGCAGCGTCGTCTTGCCGCTGCCGTTGGGCCCGACCACGCTGACGAAATCGCCGGGCGGGATCGACAGCGTGACCCCGCGCAGCACCGGCTGTCCCTCGTAGCCGAAATCGAGGTGGCGACAGGCCAGCACGGGCGTCGCGGCGGTCACGGCCTGGAACCGTCGGCGCAGCCCATCGCGTCGGCCAGCGTCACGGCCAGTTCGCGCAGGCCCGCCTCGTAGTCGGCGGGCAGCGGATCGGCCACCACCAGACGGGCGCCGACGGCGGCGGCGACCGACCCGGCCGAGCGCTGCGGGAACTGCGGCTGGACCAGGATGGCCCGCGCGCGGGCGGCGCGGGCGCGGTCGATGACCTCGGCCAGGTGGCGCGCGCCCGGTTCGTGGCCCCC
>VGXH01000378.1 GCA_016873405.1 bacterium | reverse complement strand
GGGGCCCCCCCAGGTTGCGGATGCGCGCCGCCCAGCCGGCGACGGTCACCGCGCTGCCCACCAGGTGGGTGTTGATCTCGCCGCACCGGTGCGTGCGCACGGCCTCGTTCGCGTTGCCCTGACTCACCCCTCGAGGACCTCCCTGACGGCATCCAGCAGCCTGCCCCGCGCGACCGCCGTCTGGTCGCCCGTCGCCAGGTCCTTCAGGCGGACCTCGTCCTGCTCCAGTTCCTCGTTGCCGATGGTCAGGAGCAGCCGCGCCCGCCGCGACACCGCGGACTTGATCTGCGTCTTGAGGGCCCGCCCGCTCGTGTCGACCTCGACGCGGCAGAATCCCCGCAGCAGCCCCGCCAGTTCCAGCCCCGCCTGCTCGGCCGGCCGGCCCAGGCAGGCCACGAACACGTCCACGGCCGTCTGCCGGCTCAGCTGCGGGTCCACCGGCTCGTCGCCCAGGTGCAGCAGCGTCCGCTCGATCCCGAGCGAGAAGCCGACCGCCGGCACGGGCGGGCCGCCGCACTGCTCGACCAGGTGGTCGTAGCGGCCGCCGCCGGCCAGGCTGCTCTGCTTGCGATCGCCCCCGGCGGTGATCTCGAAGGTCGTCCGCGTGTAGTAGTCCAGTCCGCGCACCAGCGTCGGATCGGGCTGCGCCGGCACCGCCAGCCGCTCCAGCGTCGTCAGGAGCACGGCGTGGTGTTCCCGGCAGGCCGCGCACAGGCTCTCGGTGATCGGCCGGAACTCCGCCAGCAGGGCCTGCACGGCGTCGTCCTTGGCATCGTACAGGCGCAGCGGGTTGGTGTCGATGCGCGCGCGGAGCACCGCCGGGACCTCCTCCCGGCGCGCCTGCAGGAACTCCCGCAGGTCCTCCAGGTACGGCGGACGGCACTCCCGGCAGCCGATGCTGTTGACCCTGACCAGGAGACCCGTCGCGTCGACGGCGTCGAACAGCGCCATGGCCAGCTGGATGACCTCGGCGTCCAGGACCGGCGAGGCCGAGCCGATCGCCTCGACGCCCACCTGGTGGAACTGGCGGTACCTGCCGGCCTGCGGCCGGTCGTGCCGGAACATGGGTCCCAGGTAGAAGAACTTGAGCGTGCCCGGCTGGCGCTGCAGGCCGTTCTCGAGATAGGCGCGCACGACCGAAGCCGTCATCTCCGGGCGCAGGGTCAGGCTCTCGCCGCCGTCCCGCGTCTCGAAGGTGTACATCTCCTTGTCGACGATGTCCGTGCCCTCGCCGACCGAGCGGAGGAACAGGGCCGTCGGCTCGATGATCGGCGTGCGGATCTCGCCGTAGCCGAACCGGCCCAGGACCCGCGCCCAGACCTCTTCGCACCAGCGCCAGCGCTCGATCTCCTCGAGGAAGATGTCGCGCGTGCCCTTCAGACGGTGGTACCTGGCGTTCATCGCATCCTCATCCCGTGGCTGGCCGCCGCTCCCGTCGCCGCCGGACCCCGCGCCGGACCCCGCGCCGGACGCCGCGCGGGCGCCCACCGGCTCCAATATGGCTCAAGGCCCGTCCGGGGTCCAATCCGCGGCGAAGCGGGTCCGGACAAGGTCGAAATCCGGCTCGATCAGGAGGTTGAAGCCCACCAGGTCCAGTTCCGGGAGCGTCGCCGCGAGTTCGCGCTCGGCCGGCGTCAGGTCCGACAGCTCCCGCCCGATGCCGGCCAGGCGTTCACCCAGCTCCAGGCGCAACGGCGCCGGGAGTCTCCGGTTCGCCATGACGACCAGATCGGGCACCGGCACGCTCACCTCGGTGAACGTCCACTCGGCGTCCGGGAGCAGGCCCTGTGCCCGGAACCGTTCGACGTCCCACTGGCGCACCACCGCGTGGGCACGGGCGCCCAGCCGCAGCGCGTGCAGCGCCGGCGCGTGGTCGTAGGGATCCGGCCCCCAGGCGATCCCCGGCGGGGCGGCCGCGACCCGACCGCCGGCCGGCCTGAGCACGCCGGTGGCCGCCAGGCCCAGCGAGTCGCCGAAGACGAGGGTCGCCGGCGCCGTCTGCCACGGCGCGGGCACGGGCGCCGCCGCCTCCGGATCGGCCCGGTCGACGGCTTCCTTCCGCGAGACCAGCACGCCGCGCGGGCGGAGGTTGCGGGGCGCGGCGCGCCGCCCGGCCCCCAGCGGCGCCCAGGCGCCCGGGTCCAGTCCGAGGGCGACGCCGTCGGGGCAGACCAGGAAGTCCGCGCCCGCCGCCAGTTCGTCGAAGGCCGCGCGCGTGCGCGCCACGTCCAACCGCGGCGCGACCGCGTCCCGACCCGCCAACACCCGAGCCAGGGCCGGCCACGTTGACGACAGGCGGCGCTCGTCACCCGTCGGGTCCAGGACCACCACCCCGATGCCGCCCGGCGACGACGCCGGCCGCGGCCACCAGGCCGCCGCCGCCGCCAGCAGCAGCACGCCCAGCGCCGCGCCCGCCGCCGCCGGCCCCCGCCTGCCGCCGCCGGCGCGCGGTCGCGCGCGCTCACTCACGCCCGCCCCCCCGGCCGGCGGCCTGCGCGCCGGCGGCGCCGGCGCCGGAGGCCCCGATCACGACCTGGAACTGCGCGGGATCCAGCCCGATGACCGCCACCCAGGGCGGCGCCGCCACCTCGCCGGACAGCCTGTGCAGGCCCGGGGCCAGGCCCTCCGCCTGCACCGTGACCGTCAGGCGCGAGGGCGTCAGCGCAAGCAGGGAGTCGGCCACGCCGCGCACCAGCACGTCGGCGCGCACGGGTGAGACCCCCACTTCCCGGCCGGGCTCGGCGCCCGTCGCGCGCACCGGCACGTCGGCCACCGTGCGTTCGGCCAGGAGTCCGACGCCGAAGACGACCTCGATCTCCTGCGCGGACATCTGCAGGTGCGGGTCCAGCGGCAGCAGCCCCAGCTTGAGCCTGCCCTGTCCCTCGAGACGCTCCAGTTCCAGCGTCGCGGTGCGCACCCGGGCCTGGTCCGGGAAGTTCCGGGCCGGTCCCCAGACGAGCACCGACTCCGGCTCGGCCCGCGGCGGCACCAGGTAGCCGTAGCCCGGCCGCAGGTCGCCGACCGTCGGGG
>VGXH01000377.1 GCA_016873405.1 bacterium | reverse complement strand
TCCTGGATCTCCTCGCAGACCACGTCCTGTTCCAGGAGCGTGAGGTCGGGCGCGAAGGCCGGTTCCAGCAGCATCTCCGCCAGCAGGTCCGAGGCCGTCTCGAAGTACTCCGGCAGCACCTTCACGGTGAAGGCCACCAGGTCCTTGGTGGTGAAGGCGTCGACTGCGGCGCCGATCGCGTCGAAGCCGGCGGCCAGCTCGAACGCGCCGCGGCGCCGCGTGCCCTTGAACACCATGTGCTCCAGGAAGTGGGAGACGCCGCCCAGGTGCGGCTCCTCCTCCTGGCTGCCGCGCCGCAGCCAGACCCCGAGCGTCACGGCGGTGGCCGACGGCAGCGGCGCCGTCAGCAGGACCGCCCCGCCGGGAAGCTCCTCCCGGCGGGGCGGCGTCTCGTTGCGGTAGGGATCGAGGTTCATCGACGGCTTTCTACCGGCGCCCGCCGCCGCCGCGCCCGCCGCGGTCGCGGTCCCGGCCGCCGCGCCCGCCGCGGTCACGGTCGCCGCCGCCGTAGCTGTCGCTGCGCTCGCGACGCTCGGGCTCGACCCAGCCCTCGGGCGCCGGCAGCAGGGCCTTGCGGCTCAGGCGGACCTTGCCGGTGCGGCTGTCGATCTCGACCAGCTTGACCTCGATGGTGTCGCCGATCTGCAGCACGTCCTCGACGTTCGCCACGCGGCGATACTCCAGCTCGCTGATGTGCAGCAGGCCGTCCTTGCCGGGCAGGAACTCGACGAAGGCGCCGAAGTCGACGATCGTCTTGACGACGCCCTTGTAGACCTTGCCCACCTCGGGCTCGGCCATCAGGCCCTGCACGTAGGCCATCGCGGCGGCGCCGCCGGCCTGGTCCACGCTCGAGATGAAGACCATCCCCTCGTCGTCCACCTCGATGGTGGCGCCGGTCTCCTCCTGGATGCGCTTGATGACCTTGCCGCCCGGGCCGATGAGCGTGCCGATCTTGCTGACCGGGATCTGCACGGTGTCGATCTTCGGGGCGTACGGGCTCATCGTGGCGCGCGGGCCGGCCAGGTGCTGCTCCATCACGTCCAGGATGTGCAGGCGGGCGGCCTTGGCGTCGCCGAGGGCCTTGTTCATGACCTCGCGGCTGATGCCGGCGATCTTGGTGTCCAGCTGGAAGGCGGTGATGCCGTCGCGCGTGCCGGTGACCTTGAAGTCCATGTCGCCGAGGTGGTCCTCGACGCCCAGGATGTCGGTCAGCACCGCGATGCGCTCCTCTTCCTTCACCAGGCCCATGGCCACGCCGGCCACCGCCTTGCGGATGGGCGCGCCGGCGTCCATCAGCGCCAGGCAGCACGAGCAGACCGTCGCCATCGACGAGGAGCCGTTGCTCTCGAGGATGTCCGACACCAGGCGGATGGTGTAGGGGAAGTCCTCCAGCTCGGGCAGGATCGGGCGGATGGCGCGCTCGGCCAGCTTGCCGTGGCCGATCTCGCGACGGCCGGTGCCGCTGTAGCGGCCGCACTCGCCGACCGAGAACGGCGGGAAATTGTAGTGCAGGTAGTACTTCGACCAGTACTGCTCGCCGCCCAGCGGCTCGATGCGCTGCTCGGCCTGCTTGCTGCCGAGGGTCACGGTGCCGAGCGACTGCGTCTCGCCGCGCGTGAACAGGCAGGAGCCGTGCGCGCGGGGCAGCACGCCGGTCTCGATGGTGATGGGCCGCACCGTGGTCAGGTTGCGGCCGTCGGCGCGCACGCCCTCGCTGAGGATCATCTCGCGCATGAGCTTCTTCTCGGCCTTGGCGAAGGCCTCGAGCATGGCCGTGTCGGCCTTGCCTTCGCCGGTCGTGAACTGCGCGGCGACCTTGGCCTGCGCGGCGTCCAGCGCCTCGGCGCGCTCGTGCTTGCCCTTGACCGTGATGGCGGCCTTCAGCTCGCCGCCGATGAACTCCATGACCTTCGCCACGTCGGCCGAGGTGTCCTTGACCACCGGGTCGGCCCACTTGGTCTTGCCGCCGGCCTGCTGCAGCAGTTGCCGCTGCAGCGCGTTCAGCTGGCGGATCCAGCCGCGCGCGAACTCGATCGCGTCCAGCAGCCGGTCCTCCGGCACCTCCAGGCACTCGCCCTCGATCATGCAGACGATGTCGTCGGTGCCGGCCACGACCAGGTCCATCGACGAGGACTCGAGCTGCTCGAAGCTGGGGTTGACCACGAACTCGCCCTCGATGTCGGCGATGCGCACGCCCGAGACGATCTCGTGGAACGGCACGTCGGACAGGGCCAGGGCCATCGAGGCGCCGGTGATGCTCAGCGTGTCGGCGTGGAACTCGGTGTCGGCGCTGATGATGAAGGCGATGATCTGCGTCTCGTTGCGGTAACCCTTGGGGAACAGCGGGCGCAGCGGCCGGTCGATCAGGCGCGCCGAGAGGATCTCGCGTTCGGTGGGCTTGCCCTCGCGCTTGAAGAAGCCGCCCGGGATCTTGCCGGCGGCGTAGGTCTTGTCGCGGTATTCGACCATCAGGGGCAGGAAGTCCTTGTCGGTCGGCTTCGATTCGGCGGCCACCGCGAGCAGGACCATCGAGTCGCCCATGCGCACGATGCAGGAACCGTTGGCCTGGCGGGCCATGCGGCCGGTCTCGAGGCTGAAGGTCGTTCCGTTCATCTCGAGGCTGACTGTCTGCTTGTTCAACATCACGTTCTCTTTCCTTCCATCCGCTTTGTCAGCGCGCCCCGGCCCTATTGCCGAAAGCGCTCCGTGGGCGCTGCCTCGCGCCCGTCCGCAGGTTCGCCCGGCGACGAGGCGTCCCGTCGCCGACGAGACGTCCCGCCGAAAACAGCAATCGGTCGCGACGCCGGGCGGCGCGACCGACAGCCGTTGGGGCTCACGATCCGCAGGCCGTCATCAGCCGCGGATGCCCAGGTCCTTGATCAGGTTGCGATAACCCTCAAGGTCCTTCTTCTTCAGGTAGGACAGCAGCCGCTTGCGCTGGCCGACCATCTTCAGCAGGCCGCGCCGGCTGTGGTGGTCCGCCTTGTGCATCTTGAAGTGCTCGCCGAGGGTGTTGATCCGCTCGGTTTT
>VGXH01000376.1 GCA_016873405.1 bacterium | reverse complement strand
GGCGTTCGTGTCGTCGTCGATGGCGGCCAGGAACGCGTCCTTGAGCGCCTGCGCCTCCTCGGCCAGGTCCTTCATCCGTTCCCAGGCGCCCTCGTACTTCTTCTTGCCGACGGTCAGGTTGGCGACCATCGCGCTGAGGGCCGCGCCCTGGGCGGCGCACAGCGCGGCCACCGAACCGCCGCCGGGCGCGGGCGAGTCGGTCGACAGCTCGTCGACGAAGGCTCGGTTGGTCATCGACACCAAGGGGCCGTCGACCAGGCCGGCCTGGTACTCGATGATCTTCTCGGCGGGGTCGAACGGGCCCAGGTCGCGCAGGCCCAGGCTCTGGATGGCGGTCTCGATCAGGTGGCGGCGCGGCACGCCGGCCGACTGGCCGGCGCGTCGCAGGTAATAGCGGCCGGCGGCCAGCAGGTCCGACTCGGGGATCAGCCCCACCAGTTCGCTGCCGGTCACGCGCGCGCCGCGGTCCGCCGCGCCGGCCAGGCAGGCCTCGAACGCCTGATGCGGCTTGGTGACGTCGGTGTTGACCAGGTTGATGGAGATCTGCGCGCGCTCGTAGGCCGGGATGTACCAGCCGACGGCCTTGCAGGCGGGCAGGCGGTAGGGGCCGGGTTCGAGCACCGTCTGCCCGGCCGCGTCCTTCACGATGGCGCCGGCGGCGTCGCGCTTGGCGCGGCCGGCCTCCTTGATGTCGAGGGCCACCTGCGAGGCCAGCGCCTTGTCGCGCGTGTTGAGGTTCACGTTGTAGGCGACCAGGAAGCCGCGGGCGGCCACGTTCGTGGCGCCCGTGCGGGCGGTCTTCTCGTTCCATTCGTTGGGGCCGAAGTCGGGCGCCCACTCGGTGGTGCCCAGCTTGCGGGGCAGGGCCTCGTATTCGCCCTTGCGGACGTCGGCCAGGTTCCGACGCTCCGGGCGCGCGGCGGCCGACTCGTACAGGTAGACCGGGATGCCCAGCTCCCGGCCGATGCGTCGGCCGACCGCGCGCGCGAGTTCGGCGCATTCCTCCATCGTCACCCCGCGGATCGGCACGAACGGACAGACATCGGTGGCGCCGTGGCGCGGATGGGCGCCGGTGTGGCGGCTCATGTCGATCAGCTCGGCGGCGCGCCGGACCACGCGGAAGGCGGCCTCGGCCACGGCGTCCGGCGGGCCGATGAAGGTGATCACGGTGCGGTTGGTGTCGGCGCCGGGATCGACGTCCAGCAGGCGGGCGCCCTCGACCTCGCCGATGACGGCGGTGACGGCGTCGATGATGCCGCGGTCGCGGCCTTCGCTGATGTTCGGAACGCACTCGACCAGCTTCTGCATCGGGCACCTCGTCGGGTCGGGGTCTCGGGTCGCCGGACCACGATAACCCGCCCGCCGGGACAATTCCAGCGCGGGCGACGGGCGATGCAACCTGCGCGCCGGCGGTGCGTCTCATGGTTTACGGCCGCCGCGCGCGCCGCGCCGTCCGGCCGATACCCGCGAAAGGACAGCCATGAGGAAGCCCAGCCGCAAGTCCGTTCTGGTGGTTGCCGCGGCGGTCGCCGCGCTCGCGGGAGCGGGCGGCCTCTGGCTCACCGGGCGCCTGCCGGGGGTGCCGGCGCCGGGAGCGGGCGCCCTGGCCGCGTCCGATACGACGACCGCGGCCGCGGCATCCGCGCGTGACGGCAAAGCCCGCCGGGGCAAAGGCAAGGACAAGGAGGCGGAGATCAAGCCCGTGCCCGTGGAAGTGGTGCGGGCCGGCAGCCGGGGCATCTCGGCATACTACCGCGCCGCCTCGGTGATCGAGGCCGACCGCCTGGTGGACCTGGTCGCGCGGGTCCAGGGCCGGGTCCGCCAGGTGGCGGTCGAGGAGGGCCAGCACGTCCGCGAGGGGCAGGTGCTGGCCGAACTGGAGAACGACCGCGAGCGCATCCAGCTGGAGAAGGCGGAACTGGCCGTGACCGACAAGGCGCGCCAGCTGGAGCGCAGCCGCGGCATGCTGGCGCAGGAACTGGTCAGCCGCCAGGAATTCGACGACGTCGAATCGGCCTGGCGGCTGGCCGTGGCCGAGCGCGACCTGGCCCGGATCGCGCTCGAGGAAACGCGGCTGCGGGCGCCGTTCGCGGGGCTGGTGACCGAGCGCCGCGTGGTGCCGGGGCAGCAGGTCGCCGCCGGCTTCGCCGCCTTCAGCCTGGGCGACTTCGAGCCGCTGCGCGTGCGCGTGCACCTGCCGGAAGACGTGGCGCGCAAGGTCGGCGCGGGGCAGCGCGTCCTGGTCAGCCCCGAGGGGCAGGACGCGACGGCCGCCCGGCCGGTCGAGGCCGCGGTCGAGCGCGTTTCGCCGGTGGTCGATCCGGCCACCAGCACGGTGCGACTGACGCTGCTGCTGGACGGCGACGGCGCGGATCTGCGCGTGGGCGGCTTCGTGAAGGTGCGCATCACCACCGACCGCCACCACGACGCGTTGGCGATCCCCAAGCTGGCGCTGGTCGCCGAGGGCGCCCTGACGAGCGTGTTCGTGGCCGAGGCCGATACCGTGCGCAAGGTCGAGATCGAGACCGGCCTGCACGACGAGTCGCACGTGGAGGTCCTGACCGGTCTGGAGGACGGCGACTTCGTGGTGACGATGGGACAGGGCGGCCTGCGCACCGGCACGCCGATCAGCGCCCTCAACGCGGAGGCGGCCGGCTACACCGGGTCTTCGCCGCCCGCGGACGCAGTCGCGGCGGTCGGCCCGGCGAAGGCGGACTAGGCCATGTCGTTCATCCGCCTGGCCGTCACCCGTCCGGTCACCGTCTGGATGCTGTCGCTGGCGGCCGTGGTCTTCGGGCTCACTTCTCTGGGCCGATTGGACCTGCGCCTGCTGCCGGAGATCCGCTACCCGACGCTCACCCTGCAGACGGACTTCCCCGGCACGGCGCCGGCCGACGTCGAGAACCTGGCCACGCGCCCGCTCGAGGAAGCGGTGGGCGTGGTGCCCGGCCTCAGGCGCGTGCACTCGGTGAGCCAGGCCGGTCTCTCGCAGGTGACGCTCCAGTTCGACTGGGGCACCGACATGGACTTTC
>VGXH01000375.1 GCA_016873405.1 bacterium | reverse complement strand
TCAGGAAGCCGTTGTCGCTGGTGAAGACGATCAGCGTGTCGTCCAGCTGGTCCTTCTCCTTCAGCGTGGCCACCAGGCGGCCCACGCTCTCGTCCACCGCCAGCAGGGAGCGGTGGTAGTTGCGCAGGTCCTCGGCGGTCAGTTCGTCGCCGTCGCGGCCGCCCCAGTCGGGCTTGCGCGCCAGGTCGCCGCCGGTGTCCGCCCGCTGCGTGAAGTCCACCCCGGCGTAGCGGCCGGCATGGCGCGGCGCCGGCACGAACGGGGCGTGCGCCGCCTTGTGGCTGACCACCAGCAGGAACGGTCGTGAGCGCTCCTGGCGCAGGAACGCGTCGGCGTGGTCGGTCAGCTCGTCGGTGATGTAGTTCAGGACCAGCTTCCACTGGCCGTCGATGTTCATCGTGTTGCGGATGTACTCGCCCTGGCTGGTGAAGCTGACCCAGCGGTCGAAGCCGGCGCGCGGCGTGGCCCGGGCCAGCATGTGCCACTTGCCGAACCAGGCCGTCTCGTAGCCGGCCTGCTGCAGCACCTGGGCGAACGTGGGGCAGGAGCGGTCGGGATCGCGCGAGATGTTGTCCAGCACGCCGTGGCGGTGCGCGTAGCACCCGGTCAGCATGCTCGCCCGCGACGGGCTGCACAGGCTGGTGGTCACGAAGGCGTTGCTGAAGCGCACGCCGTCGTTGGCTAGGCGGTCCAGGTGGGGCGTCTGCAGGCGCGGGTCGCCGGCGCAGCCCAGCGCGTCGTGGCGCACGTCGTCGGTCAGCACCAGCAGGATGTTCGGCTGCCGCGAGCCGCCGCCGCGGGCGCAGCCCAACACGTCGCCCAGGGCCAGCGCGGCGGCGCCCGCCCCCAGCACGCGCAGCGCCTGGCGCCGCGGGGGCCCCGCGGCGCCGGTCACGGTTCCACCGGCCCCGGCGGGGCGGTCCGGGCCAGGCGCAGGCCCACATGCCGGAAGCGCTGGGCGGGGAACGCCTTGTGCCGCACGGCCGAACGGCAGTTGCGGCCCAGTTCGTGCCAGCTGCCGCCGCGAATCACGCGCTCGGGACCCGTCGCGGGACCGCGCGGGTCGCGCGCCGGCTCGGGGCCGAAGTGCGCGTGCCGGTCCCAGACCCATTCGCTGACGTTCCCGTGCATGTCGTGCAGCTCCCACGCGTTCGGCGGAAAGCTGCCGATCTCCACCGTCTGGCCGCGCCACAGGCCTTTCGGGCAACCCTTCTGCGGGTCGTAACCGAGGTAGTTGGCCTGGTCGGTGCTCAGGCAGTCGCCGGTGTGGAACACGGACGCGGTGCCGGCGCGACAGGCGTACTCCCATTCGGCCTCGGTCGGCAGGCGGATGCCGTCGGCGTCGGGATCCCAGGTGACGACGGTGTCACGAATCGTGTAGGCAGGCTCGAACCCCATCGCCTGCGACAGGGCGTTGCAGAAGGCGATCGCCTCGTACCACGACACCCTCTCGACCGGGCAGTCGGGGCAATCGTACAGGAAGCTGGGGTTGTTTCCGATGACGGCCTGCCACTGGGCCTGCGACACCTCGTACGTGGCCAGGAAGAAGCGCCGCGAGATGGTCACCATATGCTGCTGCTCGTCGTCGCGGCCGCCCCATTCGCTGTCGGGACTGCCCATCAGGAACGAGCCGGGCGACAGCAGGACGAACTCGAGACGGCCGCGGTCGGCATCGCCCGGTTGGGCGGGAGCGGGCTGCGCCGCCGCGGTGGGCGCGACCAGGGGCGCCAGCGGCAGGCAGGCGCAGAGCACGGCGATGAGGACACGCTGGCGGGGGCACCGCATCCGGTCGTCGATCGTTCCTTTCTCGGTCGCCGGGAGCCGTGTCGGGCGGCCACGGGATCGAGCGCTGACCCTAACACGGCCGTGATCTCCTGCCTAGAGGCGGGCCATTCCCGGTGCCCGGACGCCTCCGTTTGACAGCCGCTCGGACGAGGGTTACCGTGGAGGCAACCGTTGGGGGTGGCCCGGCCGGCCGGATCGGCGGGGCCTGAGAAACACCCTTGGAACCTGAACCGGATCATGCCGGCGTAGGGAAACGGGCCGCACGCGGCGTCTTCCGGCTTCGGAGGCGCCTTTTTTCGTCCCGCGCGGTGGCCTTCCTGCTCCGGCCGACCTTCCCCAGGAGGCGGCCATGAAACCCGTTCCCGCCCTTGCCCACGGCCTTGCCGTCTGGGCCGCGCTGGGCGCGCTGCCCGCCCGCGGCGCGGCGCCCACGACCATCATTCCCGCCGCCGGCGACTCGGTCCCGGCCCGCCCGGTCTTCCAGGACGCCGGCGTCGAGGTGACGGCCTCGCGCTTCGCGCCGGACCAGCGGCTGAACGTGTCGAACCTCACCGCGGAGGATCTCTCGCGGCGCGAGACGGACCAGGAGCTGCCGCTGCTGGTGCAGTCGCTGCCCGGGGTCTTCTCCTACTCGGATGGCGGCGGCGGCCTGGGCTACACCTACCTGAAGGTGCGCGGCTTCGACCAGCGCCGGGTCGGCGTGCTGGTCGACGGCGTGCCGCTGAACGACCCGGAGGACCACCAGGTCTGGTGGGTCAACCTGCCGGACCTGGCCGCAGACGTGGCGGACATCCAGCTGCAGCGCGGGGTCACCGGCTCGGTGGGCGGCATGACCGCCATCGGCGGCACCGTCGACATCGTGACCACGCCGCCGGGCCGGCGGCCGGGCACGCGCATCGGGCTGGATGCCGGCAGCGACGGCTTCGCGCGGCAGATGCTGGCCTGGGACAGCGGCCAGAGCGGCGCCGGCTGGGCCACGGCCGTGCGGCTGTCGCGCCAGGAGACCGACGGCTTCCGCGACCGCTCCGGCCACGAGGGCTGGGCCCTCAGCTGGAGCGGGCGGCGCCAGACCGCGGGCGGCTCGCTGCAGGTCAACGTCCGCACCGGCCGCGAACTGACGCGCCACGCCTGGGACGCCGTGCCCGCCTCGGTGCTGGCGGTCAACCGGCGCGCGAACGTCGAGACCTGGCACAACGCCGTCGACAACTTCCGCCAGCCGCACTACCAGCTGCACCACGAGTGGCGGCT
>VGXH01000374.1 GCA_016873405.1 bacterium | reverse complement strand
AAAATCTGGCTCTGGACCAGCTCTACCGCCGCCACGGCCCCGAGCACGGCGAGCACGACGCCTGGAACCTGGTCTTCATCGGGCGCGAAGCCTCGTTTCTCTGCATCTCGATGCGCGAACACCCCCTGCTCACGCGCCGCCTGCCGCAGGATCTCTCGCACGGGGCCGACCTGGCCGAGTACCTCGGCCGCCTCGC
Source organism: bacterium (assembly GCA_016873405.1). The sequence continues at coordinate 2,853 of VGXH01000374.1, read as the reverse complement.
CACGGAGATCGAGCGCTCGATCTTCTTCGCGCGCCAGACCGAGCGGTCGCCGCACGTGGAACGGATCATCGTCTGCGGTGACCATGTCGTGGCGCCGCGGCTGGTCGAGCGGTTGCAGCAGCAGGGCCTGGCGCCGGCGCTGCACTGGGAGATCGAGAAGCTCTTCGTGTGGGGTTCGGCCGTGCCCGAGCCCGACGACCTGGCGGCGGCGGGCGCCGCGCTGCTGGCCTGCGAGGGCGTGCCGCTGAACCTGCTGGCGCGGCGCGCCCGGAAGGCGCTGTCGACCGCCTCGCGCCGTCGCGCCGCCGTGGGCGCCGGCGCCATCGGCCTGGCGGCGGTGCCGCTGCTGCTGGTGGGCGGCCTGGCGACGGCCCGGATCCAGGGTCAGTACCTGGAGAAGGCCCGCGAGCGACTGGCCGAGGCGCAGGAACGCGCCGGGCGGGCGGAGGCGGCGTACCAGGCGCAGCGCCTGCTGATGGCACGGGAGGAGAAGATCGCCCGCTACACGGCGAGCAGGCCCGATCTCGAGTCGGTCCTGCGCCGGGTGGCGGTCCTGGCCCCGTCGTCGGTCGTCATCGAGTCCCTGCATCTCGAGGAGCTCGAGCCGGGGCAGTTGCGGCTGCGTATCGACGGCGAGAGCGTCGCCGCCAGCGGCGCCGGAGCCCAGTCGGGATTCGTCACGTTCCTCGAGGCTCTGCGGGGAAGCGGGTTCGTCACCGTCAGGGGCGAACCCCGCACGATGCACATCAAGCCCGTCGACAGCGGGGACGGCGGCGTGGACGGCGGGGACAGCGTGGACGGCAGCGAACGCACCATCTTCAGCCTGGAACTGAGCCTGAACCCGGCCACCGCCGCTCAGGAGGGATGACATGAAGCTGTCTCCGAGGCATCGGCCATCGCGTCGCGCGCTTGCCTTCGGCGGCCTGGCCGCCGCGTGGTTCGCGCTGCTGGTCGCCGGCGCGCTGCCGGCCTGGCGACACGCGCTGGCCCAGCACCGCGAGGTGCGCGAGGTCGAGGACACCCTGACCGATCTCGACCGCTGGACCGTGGCCGGGCTGTGGCTCGAGCACACGCTGCCCGAGCGCCAGGCCGCGGTCATGCCGGTGTGGGAGCGCCTCTTCCCGACCGAACGCGCCTGCGAGCGTCTCTTTCTGGATCTGGCCCGCATCGCCGACGAGAACGGCGTGGGGCAGTTCGAGCTGCACGAGCTGCGAAGGGACGAAATGACGGGCGTGGAATCCGACCAGACGGGCGTGGAGACCGACCTGGCGGGAGGGGAAACCGGTTCGGCGGGCGCGGAGGCGGGCCCGGCGGGCGCGGAGGCCGGCCCGTCGGCCCAGCAGGCGACGGCGACCCTCAGCGCCTACCGCGTGAGGGCGCGGTTCGCGGGCGACTTCACCGGCGTGGCGGGCTTCCTCGGCGACCTCGGTCGCCTGGACCGGGCCATCGCCGTGCGGGAACTGGAGATCATGCCCGAGCAGGGCACGGTTCAGGTCAACCTGGAGATGGACGTCTATGTCTCGGCGAACACTCGGTCTTAGCAGCCCGCCGGCCGTGGCCGGCGTCATCCTGGTGCTGGCTGTGCTCATCGTCGTGAACGTCCGCACGTTCGCTCCGCGCCGGGCGCGGACGGCGGCGGCGGCCGTCGCCGACGTGCGCGTGCAGCAGCATCCGGCCCTGCCGGGGGACCTGGAGGACGTCAGGCGGCGCTCGCCCGCGTCAGCCGGCCTCGGCGCGCCCCTGACCTGGCCACGGCCCGACGTGGCGCGCGACCCGTTCACGGCGGCCGCCGTGGCGCAGCAGCCGTCCGCGTCGCCGTCGGCGCCTCGCGCGGGGCTCCGCCCGGCGACGCGCGGCGCGCCTGCCGGCGAGCCCGTCTGTTCCGCCGTGATGCTCGGCGCCGGACCGCCGGCGGCGCTCATCGACGGCCGCCTCGTCGGGGTCGGCGACCAGGTGCGCCAGTACGTCGTCGAGCGGATCGACGCGCGCGGCGTCCTGCTGGACGGAATGCGGCGGCTCTTCCTGCCGGTGGGAACCGCCACGGCCGGCGAGGGCGCCCACTCCATCGTCACCGGGGCGGCGCCCGGGGCCCGGGCCGGTCGGTCCGGCCTGGTCGAGTACGCCGAAAGCGAAAGGAACTGAACATGGACAGGTGGATGCTTCGCGCGAACCGGCCCGTCCCCGGGCTCCCGGCGGCCATGACCGTCCTGGCCCTGCTGCCGGCGCTGATCCCGGCCCCGGTCGCCGTCGCACAGCCCGCGAACGCCGACGACGTGCCGGCCGCGGTGGCCGCAGCGGCCCTCCCGGGCTGGGAGCAGGGGCTGGCGCCGATGACGATCGTCACCAACGGCTGGGCCGACGTGCGCGAGATCCTGCGCAGCGTGGCCGCCAACGCCGGGTTGGGGCTGCAGCTGGCGCCGGACGTGAAGGGCCAGGTCAACGTGCACCTGGAGGACATCGCCGTGGGCCGCGCGCTGGCCGCGCTGTGCGATCCGATCGACCTGGGCTGGGAGGTGGTCGACGGCGCGCTGGCGGTCCATCGCCGAGGCCTGGTCACGCGCTGGTTCACCTTCGATTACCCGGTCACGCTGCGTCAGGGGCGAGGCGAACTGCAGGTGTCGGCCGCCCGGCAGGGCGACTCCGGCTCCTCCGGCGGCGGCGAGAACCAGAACCGCGCGCACGTCACCAGCACGGCCACGATGTCGATCTGGCCCGAGGTGATGAAGTCGCTGCAGGCGGTCGTCTTCCCGGGCGCGGGCGCGGCGGTCGAGAACAGCCAGGATCAGGGACTCAGCCACGCCGATGCCGAGGGCCGCTGCCTGGTGGTCAACCCCATGGCGAGTCTGGTCCCCC
>VGXH01000373.1 GCA_016873405.1 bacterium | reverse complement strand
GCCTGTGCTGTACCAGCACACCGAGCCGGCCCTGTCGCCGGACGGGCGCTGGCTGGCCTTCATGCGGTCGGGCTGCGTGATCCCCGATTCGCTGGCGACTTGCACCGGCCTGGCGATCTGGATGGTCGACATGACGACCGCCGGCGCCGGCGACGGCTATGGGGCGCGGGCCTTCCCCGTCACGCGCGAGTATTCGCGCATCGAGGCGCCGGCGTGGTCGCCCGATGGCAGGCGGCTGGTCTTTTCCGGCGGCATGGACGTCGCGGGTCGGCGCGGAGTGGGCACCGAGCTGTTCACGATCGATTTCGACACCACGGGTCTGGCGACCGGCACCGTCAGGCTGGACCGCAACCTCCGGCGGATCACGTCGACGACGCTGAGGCCCGGCGATCCCATCGCCGGGGTCCTCAACACGGCCCCGTGCTATGCGCCCGATGGGAGCCGGATCTACTTCATTTCAAGCCGGCGCGTGCCGGCCCTGACGTTGCACGATCGCAACGTGTGGAGCGTGCCGGCCGACGGCAGCCTCGAACCCGAGATCTACTACCACACGCGCGGGGACGAGGCGAACCCGACCTTGAATCCCGACGGCACGCTGCTGCTGAGCAGCACCCTCGGCTTCCCGACGGAGATGCTCGATCGCCTCATGGAAGAGGCCTACCAGCGGATCCGCCAGGCGAACGAGGACAGCATCGCGGCCAACCCGAACTATCCTCCCAAGTCCGAGTTGCGGATGCGCACGGAGGCCGCCGAGGAACGCCAGCAGTTGGCGTTCTTCGAGGGCGTGATGTCGCACCTGTATCTCTTCCGTCCGTGAGGGCGCGGCGGGGCCGATGACCAACCCGGTCCTCCTGCGGCGGCAGATGGTGGAGATCGGCCGCCGGCTGCAGCAGCAGAACCTGATCGTGGCCGCCGAGGGGAACCTTTCGGTTCGACTCGGCGGTCGCGCTTTCCTGGTGACGCCGTCGGGCGCGGGCAAGGGCGACCTGCGCGTGCAGGACCTGCTCGAGATCGACGCCGCCGGCCGGTGCGTTCGGGGCCGGCCGTCCAGCGAGTGGCCCCTTCACCGCCGCATCTACGAGGCGCGCCCCGACGTCGCCGCGATCTGCCACGCGCACCCGCCCTGGGCCACGGCGTTCGCGGCGGCGGGCAGGGACCTCGACGGAGCCCTCCTGACCGAGACGGCCGGCCTTCTCGGTCGCGTGCCGGTCTGCGCGCGCACGGAACCGGGCACCGAAGAGGCGGCCGCATCGGTGTTGCCCCACATCCGGGACCACGATGCGGTGCTGCTCGGGAGCCACGGCGCTGTGACCGTGGGACGGGACCTGGCGTCGGCGTTCGCGCTCCTGGAGACGGTCGAACGCCTGGCGCAGGTGACGCTGCTGGCCGCGCTCGCGCGCGGCGAGGGCGGCGCCCTGCCGCCCGGTCTGCGCTGACCGGCCGCGGCCCGCTCAGCCTTCCCCGCCGGCGTAGATCCCCGACAGTCGCTCGACGATCGCGCCCCAGCCGAACTTCGCCTCGATCAGCTGGCGCCCCTGCGCGGCCAGCGTCGCCGCCAGGTCGGGGTCGCCGGCGACGCGCAGGACGGCGGCGGCGAACTCCGCGCCGGGCGCCGCGACGAGCGGCGGGCTCCCGCCCGGGGCGGCGATGCCCTCGGCCGCGACCGGCGTGGCCACCACGGGCACGCCCCGGGCCAGGGCTTCGAGCACCTTGATCTTGATGCCGCCGCCCTCGGTCAGGTGGGCGGCGAAGACGCGGCAGGCGCGGAACAGCGGCGCCAGGTCGTCGACGTAGCCGAGGGCGGTGACGCCGCGGGCGCGCCAGCCGGTCGCGTCGCCGAGCGACGCCAGGAAGGACGCCGAGCCGCGCCCCGCCAGTTCCAGGGTGGCGTGCGGCGCTTCGGTCCTGACCAGGGGCCAGGCCTCGGCGAGGAACGAGCGCACGCCGCTGCGGTTGGGGCCGTGTTCGAACGAGCCCACGAAGAGCAAGCGGCAGCTGCCGGGCTCCGGACGCCAGTCCACCCGCACCGCCTCGAGGTCCATGCCCAGCGGCACGGTCGCCAGCCGGACGCCGCCCATCGCCGCCAACAGCTGCCGGTCCTGATCCGTCACGCACAGCGTGCGGGGGGCCCAGCCGCTGGCGGCCACCTCGAGACGTCGCCAGCGCAGCGCCTCGTGGCTCGCGGCCAGCCGCGCCAGCGGCGAGGTCGCCAGCCGGGCCCGCCGCTCCCGCGGCAGCGAGCCCAGTTCATGGGTGTTCAGCACCAGTCGGGGCCGCGTCCGGTCGGGCAGCCGTCGGAAGTCGCGGCAGTGCAGGGCCAGCTGCAGGTATTCGAACTGGACGGCCTGCGGCTGCTGCCGCGACGCGACCGCGGCCAGGCCGCCGGCCAGCGCCGGATTCCAGTACTTCTCGACGTAAACGGGGTAACCCGAGGCGACGGCGCGCGCTGCAGCCGTCACCCGCTCGCGCAGCAGGACCGCGCGTCGGCGTCCGGTGGCCCCGGCGGCGGCGTAGGGCAACGTCGCCACGGCGACGCCGAGCGACCTGACGTCTTCGACCAGATCCTCCTCGCCGGGTCGCATCAGGCAGGCGGCGGTGACCTCGTGCCGCCGGGCCAGCCAGCGGAGCAGGTCGCGGACGGCGGTGCCGCCGCCGTGGCCGACGCGGCGGTGGGGCAGGTAGGGACTGACGACGAGGATCCTCACCGCGGGACGCGCCGGCCGGGCGGCGGCTCAGAAGGGCACATAGCCGCGGGCCATCGACAGGTCGAGCTTCTTGCGCTCGAACTCGACCTCCCAGGCCGTGGACCCCTCCTCGAGGTTGGGCTTGTTCTTGAGCAGGAAGGCGGTCGTCTGCTCGTCGATCTCGTCCTCGATGCGCAGGTCCGCGACGATCAGCGTCTCGATGAGGCGCGCGAACTCGTTCTCGGTCAGCTCGAGATCCACCAGCTCGTCGTCGAGCAGGCGATCGCAGATCTCCCGGGCCAGGACGGTGATGCGTTCCTCGGACAATCGCACGGGGATCTCCCTCCGCGGCGCGGAGCGTTCGGGCGCCGTCCCGCCACCGG
>VGXH01000372.1 GCA_016873405.1 bacterium | reverse complement strand
TCAGCCCGGCAACGCTCGCGGGACTGGGCTGGCGACCCCGGTATGGCTCCTTCCGCGACGGCGCGGAGGCGTCCTGAACACGAGAGGGCGGAACGCGCCGCGGCCGGACCTTCGTGAGCCGAGCGCCGGGATGACTCGCCGAAAGGACCGCGTATTTCCGACTCAGGACACTAGTGCGGCACCCCGGTCGTTCCGTCCGCCTTGAACCAGATCAAGGCCGTGGAAGCCGGCAGCGTCGTGGGACGCACGCCGCCGCTGATGAACTCGGTCTGCACGTTGCCCGCCGCCGGGTCGAACTTCACCCAATAACCGCTCGCGGGGAACGACACGTTCCAGGTGTGGTCCAGATGGTCGAAGTTGCAGGCCACCACCACCTCGGCGGCCGCCGCGGTGGTCGAGGTGCCGCGCCAGTAGGTGAGCGTGGCTTCCACCTGGTCGATGTTCCCGGACCGCCATGGGAAGAAGACGTTCTCCGTCCGCAGCGCCGGATGCGTGAGCCGGTAGTGGATCAGCCGCTGGTAGGCCGTCCGTAGCGAGGCGTTGCCCGCCGCCCAGTTGATCTTGTAGGTGGACGTGCCCGCGGGGCGGTACTCGCCGGAGCCGATTTCCTGGCCGTTGTAGAGCATCGGAATGCCAATCGAGGTCAGGGACACCACCGCGCCGAGGCGGGCCTTGGTCAGGCCGCCGATGGCCTGCGCGCCCGCCGAGCCGTTGGTGTTCACGGACCAGACCACGCGGTTCTCGTCATGGCTCTCGAGATACTTGATGTCACTGAAGCCGTCGCCGGGCACGGCGCCGGCGTAGCCGTCGTTGCCCGAGATCACGTTGGCCAGGGCCCACATGTTGTTGTAGGCGGGGCCCCAGGCGCCGACCGTCGGCGTGGTGGAGCCGCGATCGGCGAAGCCGCGCTGCGTCAGCGCGGTGATCAGCACCTGGTTGAAGTTGTTGCCGCCGCCGCCCCAGGGATCGGTGTGGTTGCCGCCCCACTGGGCGTACCAGCCGCGGGTGACTGAATTCCCCGAAGAAGCCGGCGTGAAGTCCTCGGCGATCATCAGCAGATGGGGATAGCGCGCGCGCAGTTCGTTCTTCAGCCAGTTCCAGGTCGTGGCCGGTTCGCCGCCGATGTAGTCGAAGCGGAAGCCGTCCACGCGGTAGGCGTCGACCCAGTGGCTGAGCGAAGCCAGGATGTGCGCCTTGAGCGCGGCGTTGGTCCAATTCAGCTCCACCAGGCCCCAGGGATTGCTCTCGGTGGTGGTGAAGTGATTCACGCCGACGAAATCGTCGAGCTGCCTGAGCGGCGTGCTGCCGGCCATGTGGTTGACCACCACATCGAGGATCACGGCGATGCCGTTGGCGTGGGCGGCGTCGACCAGGCTCGCGAAGTTCGCGGGGTTGCCGTAGGCGGGATTGGGCGCCGCCTGCAGCACGGGATCGTAGCCCCAGCCGTTGTAGGAGGGAGCCGTGACCGGCATCAGTTCGATGGCGTTGACGCCCAGATCCGTCAGGTTGGCGTTCGCGGTCAGCCCGGCCTGCACGCCGGCGAAAGTGCCGCTGGTGCTGAAGTCGTTGGGCGCGATCTCGTAGATGATCAGGCGAGTGCGGTCCAGAGGCTCGGGCAGGGGCCTCGGGCGCGCGAAGACGCGCCCGCGAACGGCATTCCAGAAGGCCGGGTTGCCGCTGAAGCCGTCCGGAACGACCTCGCGGGCCAGGGGATCGGTCAGCCACATCGTCTGGGCGCCCTTGCGCACGACGAACTTGTAGTAGAGCAGGCCGTCGGCGTTGGTGCGGATCAGCCGCCAGGTGTAGCCGTCCGGCTGCAGGGCCGTCTGCCAGGCGGGATCGGCGGCGTTCCAGCCGTTGGCGCTCGAGGCCACATGCACCGAATCGACGGCCCAGGCGTGCAGGGTGAACGTGTCGGTGCGGACCTTGGCCAGATCGCCGCCGCCCGCCGGCGCCGGCGCCTCGGCCGGCGCGGGCGTCACCGGGACGCGCTCGGCGCCGCAGGCGGCCAGCAGGGCCGCCGTCAGGAGCAGCACCAGGGTAAGGAAGATCCGGTTCAGCCGGGGCATCAGTCGTCCTCCACCGGGGGGGGGCATCCGGGTTGTGTGGCTTCATCGGGAGCAAAAATCCATATCAATTGTAACATAGAAGATGCGTTCCGGACAGCCCGTGCCCGGGACTTTCGGGCCGCGCCTTGATTCGGCGGGTCCGGCAGGGTAAAGTCGGGAATCGGCGCCCCGACCGGGGCGCGCGACCCTATTCCCCACATCCAGGAGTTGTTCCATGCGACCGAAGCCCCGTCACGCCTGCCTGGCCGCGCTGCTGGCTGTTCTGGTCTGCGGCCTGGCCGGCGCGGCCTGGTCCGCCCAGGTCACCTTCACGCACGCTGCTCCCGGCGCCGGCAAGGTCTGCCTGGCCGGCGAGTTCAACGGCTGGAGCGACAGCGCCAACCCCATGACCAACCAGGACGGCCTCTGGACCCTGGTCATGGATCTGGCCCCGGGCACCTACCAGTACAAGTTCGTCGAGGACGGCAACTGGAAGGCCGATGCGACCAACCCCGCGACGGCGCCCGACGGCTTCGGCGGCAACAACTCCGTGCTGACGGTGCCGGCGGGGCAGGCCGCCGTGGCGGCCGGTGGCGCGGCGGTGGCGCCGGCAGCGGCCGCTCCGGCCGCGCCCGCAGCCGCCGGCGGCGGCAAGGTGGCGGTCGCGTTCCGCTGCGAGGCGCCGGGCGCGGGTCGCGTCTGCCTGGCCGGCGAGTTCAACGGCTGGAGCGACAGCGCCAACCCGATGACGCGCGACGGCGATGTCTGGACCCTGAAGCTGGACCTCGCTCCCGGCAACTACCAGTACAAGTTCGTCGTGGACGGCAACTGGAAGCAGGACGAGGCGAACCCGGAAGCCGCGCCGGACGGCTTCGGCGGCAACAACTCCGTCCTGAAGGTGGGCGCGGGCGGCGCCGCCGCGGCCGCGCCGGCGACCGCCAAGCCGGCTGCCAAACCGGCCGCCAAGCCCGCCGCCGCCGGCAAGTGCGCCGTCACGTTCGCGCACGCGGCCCCGGGCGC
>VGXH01000371.1 GCA_016873405.1 bacterium | reverse complement strand
CCCCGGCGGGGCGCGGCGGCCGCGCGCTGGACCGCCCTGGCGCTCCTGGCCGCCAACTGGGCCTACGAGATCTGGGCGCGGCAGGGTCCGGGCGGCCGGTGACGGCCGGCGAGACCCGCCTTGGCAACCGCCGGGCCGGCGATTAACGTGGTCGCTCCACCCGTTCCCGAGAGGATTCCGCTGATGACGGACCATGCCGCCACCGCCGATCCGGGTGCGCCCTCCGGCTCCACCTGGCGCTTCTCCCGCCCGTTCTGGATCGCCAACATCGTCGAACTCCTGGAGCGCGGCGCCTGGTACGGCGTCTTCATCGCGATTACGCTCTACCTGTCGCGCATCCTCGGCTTCGACGACATCCAGGCCGGCGTCATCTCCGGCCTGTTCTCGGCGGGCCTCTACCTGCTGCCGCCGTTCAGCGGCGCCCTGGCCGACCGCATGGGCTTCCGCGCCGCGCTGCTGCTGGCGTTCGGCCTGCTGACGATCGGCTACGGCCTGATGTGGGTGCTGCCGTCGCTGCTGCAGAACGCGGGCCTGGTGACCTACGGGCAGAAGGTGACCTTCACCGGTCTGGAGCAGACCGGCTACAAGTGGCTGTTCATCCCGGTCATGCTGGTGATCATGGTCGGCGGCTCGTTCATCAAGTCGGTGATCACGGGCACCGTGGCGACCGAGACCAACGCGGTCAACCGCGCGCGCGGTTACTCGATCTTCTACGCGATGGTGAACATCGGCTCGTTCAGCGGCAAGACGATCGTCAAGCCGCTGCGCGACAGCATGGGCGACCAGGGCCTCGTCACGCTGAACCTGTTCTCGGCCGGGGCCACGCTGCTCGCCTTCCTGGCCGTATTCGCCTTCTACAAGGGCGCGCGGCAGCCGGGCGCCGGCAAGACCATGGCCGAGATCTGGCGCTCGCTGGTGGCCGTGTGCACGCGGCTGCGCCTGGTGGTCCTGATCCTGATCATCACCGGCTTCTGGCTGGTGCAGGGCCAGCTCTACGCGACCATGCCGAAGTACGTCCTGCGGATGGCCGGCGAGGGCGCCGCCTTCGCCTGGTACGCGAACGTCAACCCCGCGGCGGTGGTGCTGACGGTGGCCTGGGTCACGCAGATGATGAGAAGGTACAGCGCGCTGACCTCGATGACCGTGGGCATGCTGATCATGCCCATCTCGGCCTTCGCGATGGCCGCCGGCAACGTGATGGGCTCGGGGCACATCCTGGGCATGCATCCGGTGGCCTTCATGATGGTCGTCGGCATCGCCTTCCAGGGCTTCGCCGAGAGCTTCATCTCGCCGCGCTTCCTGGAGTACTTCTCGCTGCAGGCGCCCAAGGGCCAGGAAGGCCTGTACCTGGGTTTCAGCCACCTGCACTCGTTCCTGTCGTACATCGTCGGCTTCGCGATGAGCGGCGTCATGCTCGACAAGTGGTGCCCCGACCCGGCGAAGATGCCGGCCGACGTCCAGGCGCAGCACCTCGAGGCGCTGGCCGGCCGCGCGCCGCTGCCGGCCGAGTATGCCCATGCGCACTACATCTGGTTCGTGTTCGTGGCGATCGCGCTGGCCTCGGCCGTGGCGCTGGTGGTCTTCGGGCGCGTCACCAGGGCGCGCGACGCGCGGGCCGCGGCGGCGGGCAACTGAGGATCCGCCCGCACGGAGACGGCGGCGTGGCCGGGCGGTCGCGCCGCCGCTAGCTTGGGACGACCCCTGACTCCGTGACCCGGAACCAGCGAGGTCGACCATGCCGTTTCAGAATCGCCCGTTCCGCCTTGGCCGCGCCGGCCGGGCTCTCCGCTTGCGGCCTTGGCGCCTGCTTGCGCCCGCCGCCGTTGTCCCGGCGTTCGCGCTGCTCCTGGCCATGACGCCCGTCGTCCACGCGCAGGTCGGCACGCGCCTCGTGATCGCGGGGCTCGACCAGCCCGTGCGGCTGGTGTCCCCGCCCGACGACCGCCGCCTGTTCGTCGTGGAGCAGCCGGGGCGCATCCGCGTCTTCGGTCTCGACGGCAGCGACCGCGGGGTCTTCCTGGACCTGACCGGCCGCATCAGCGCGGGCGGCGAACGCGGCCTGCTCGGGCTGGCGTTCGCGCCCGACTACGCGACCAGCGGCCGCTTCTTCGTCGACTTCACGGATCAGGCGGGCGACACGCGCCTGGTGCGCTACACGGTCAGCGGCAACCCGGACCGCGCCGATCCCGCCAGCGCGGACACGCTGCTGACGGTGGACCAGCCGTACAGCAACCACAACGGCGGGCACCTCGAATTCGGCCCCGACGGCTGGCTCTACTTCGGGCTGGGCGACGGCGGCGGCGCCGGCGATTCCGGCCACTTCGCGCAGAACGGCCAGTCGCTGCTGGGCAAGCTGCTGAGGCTGGACGTCTCGGGCCCGATCGCGCTGCCGGCGCCGGGCAATCCCTTCGTCGGCGCGCCGCCCCGTGACGAGATCTGGGCCCTGGGCCTGCGCAACCCGTGGTGCTTCTCGTTCGATCGCCTGACGGGCGACCTCTACATCGCCGACGTGGGCCAGGACTCGCGTGAAGAGGTCGACATCGCCCCGCCCGGCAGCGGCGGGCGGAATTACGGCTGGCGGCTGATGGAGGGCACGGCCTGCTACAACCCGACCGTCGGCTGCAACAACGGCTCGCTGACGCTGCCGGTCCACGAATACACGCACGGCGGCGATCCGTTCCGCTGCTCGATCTCCGGCGGCTACGTCTACCGCGGCAGCGCCGTGCCCGACCTGCGGGGGACCTACCTGTTCGCGGACTTGTGCAGCCGCCAGGTCTGGGGCCTGCGCTGGACGGCGCTCATCGGGTTGGCCTCGGTGACCGAGTTGACGGCGGCGCTTACTCCGGCGGGCGGGTACGCGTCCATCTCGGCGTTCGGGCAGGACGCGGACGGCGAGTTGTACATCCTGGACTACGACGGCGGCAAGGCTCACCGCATCGTTTCGACCACGAGCGGCGAGGGGCCGCCAAGGACGATGCCTCCATGGCTGGGCCAGAACCGGCCCAACCCGTTCAACCCGTCCACGCGCCTGCCCTTCTTCGTGCCGATCGCCGGCGCGGTGAGCCTGAACC
>VGXH01000370.1 GCA_016873405.1 bacterium | reverse complement strand
AAAAGACCGAGGAGGCCGAGTTCAACGGCATCTACAGGCTGGACGTGGTGATCATCCCCACGAACCGCCCCATCGCCCGCGAGGACCTGGACGACGTCATCTACAAGACGAAGAAGGCGAAGTACAAGGCGATCGTCGAGGAGATCAAGCGCCTGCACCGGCTGGGCCTGCCGATCCTGGTCGGCACCACGACGGTCGAGGTGAGCGAACTCCTGAGCCGGCTGCTGAAGCTGCAGGGCATCAACCACAACGTGCTCAACGCGAAGTACCACAAGATGGAGGCCGAGATCGTCGCCGAGGCGGGCCGCATCGGCGCGGTCACGATCGCCACCAACATGGCCGGCCGCGGCACCGACATCAAGCTGGCCCCCGGCGTGCTGGACCTGCCGGCGAGGTGGGCGGCCGACCCGGACGTCAAGCCCGAGGACTGGGAGGGCCAGGCCACCGGCCTGCAGATCATCGGCACCGAACGGCACGAGAGCAGGCGCATCGACCGCCAGCTGCGCGGCCGCTCCGGACGCCAGGGCGACCCCGGCGCCGCGCAGTTCTTCCTCTCGCTGGAAGACGACCTCATGCGCCTGTTCAGCCCCGAGCGCATCGTCAAGGTGATGGACCGGCTGGGCGTCCAGGAGGACGAGGTCATCACGCACTCGATGGTCACGCGCGCGATCGAGAAGGCCCAGGTCCGCGTCGAGAACCAGAACTTCGACATCCGCAAGCACCTGCTCGAGTACGACGACGTCGTCAACAAGCAGCGCGAGGTCGTCTACCAGATGCGGCGCGACGCGCTCGAGGGCCGCGACCTCGACGAGCAGTTCCGGGACTTCATGGGCAACGCGGTGGACGGCGCGCTGGCCGAATGCGTCGACCCGGAGGCGGTGCCCGACGACTGGGACCTGGAGAAGCTGGGCCGGCTCTACGGCTCGCTCGTGCTGGCGCCGCTGCCGGTGGCGCCGCGGGAGCACCTCCAGATGGGCTACGATGAGCTCTCGACGCGCCTGCACGATCAGGCCGCCGAGCGCTACCGGAGCAAGTCCGCGTATCTGGGCGAGCACCTGACGGGCCAGCTCCAGAAATTCGTCCTGATCCAGGTGCTGGACGAGCAGTGGCGCGACCATCTGAACGAGCTGATCCTGCTGCGCAGCGGAATCGGACTGCGCTCGTACGGGCAGAGGGATCCGCTCGTCGAGTACAAGGGCGAGGCGTTCCGGATGTTCGAGGCGCTGGTCGGCAACGTCGAGAAGTCGGCGATCAACCTGTTCTTCCGCGCCGAGCTGGCGCCGCCGCCCCAGCGACCGGCCACGCCGCCGCCGGTGATGCAGACGCGGCATCAGGAGGTGTCGGCGTTCGGCGCCGGCGGGGAGGCCGCTCCGGCCGAACCGGCCGCCGCGCAGCGGCCGCGCCCGGTGGTGAACGTCGCGACGGCGAACGTCGGGCGCAACGATCCCTGCCCCTGCGGCAGCGGCAAGAAGTACAAGAAGTGCTGCGGGGCCTGACCGGGCGCGGCCGCGCGACGGGGGCGGTCTTGCCGCCTCGGGCCGCCCGTGCTAGGTTTGCCCGCGTCGCCGGCCACGGGCCGGCGGCGGAAAGCGATGCCGGCGATGGACAGCGACCGCGGTAAGCTCAAGCACCTTCTGGTTTTGCTGCTCGAGGCGCTCTCGGGGGGGACCGAGGTCTCCGCCGCGCGCCTGAGCCGCCTGCGCGAGCGGATCGCCGCCTCGGGCCTGGTGGAGGAGGACGTCCACGTCCTGTTGGACTGGATCGAGGAGCACCTGCTGGCGGACCCGCGGGCGGACTGGCCCCGGGAGCCGCTGCCGGACGCGCCGTCGGCGAAGTCGTTTCGCCTCTTCGGGGAGCCGGAGGGCGAATACCTCACACGAGACGGACTGGCGCTGCTCTTGGACCTGTTCAACACCGGCCAGATCGACAGCGCCCAGATGGAGGCGCTGCTGCAGTACTCGTCGCACATCGCGTACCGGCCGTTGACGCCGTACGACCTCGAGCCCATCCTCGAGCAGGTCCTGTTCCGGCCCGGCCGGCCGGGCCTGACGGGGGGCGCCTCGGAGGGGTTCGACAACATCCACTGAGGGCGGCCGCGGCCGCCCCGGCGCGCGCGGAACCGGCTGCTGCCTGCGGCAGCCGGGTTTTGCTTGAAGGAGGGGGCGCTTGAAGCTGATCATCGTCGAGTCGCCCGCCAAGGCCCGAACCATCGCCCGCTTCCTCGGCGACGGCTACGTCGTGACCTCGAGCTACGGGCACATCCGCGACCTGCCCGCCTCGGCGAAGGACATCCCCGCGCGCTGGAAGAACGAGCCCTGGTCGCGCCTGGGCGTGAACGTGGACGACGGCTACGCGCCGATCTACATCGTCTCGCCCGACAGCCGCGCGCAGGTCGCCGAACTGAAGAAGCAGCTCAAGCAGGCGGACGAGATCCTGCTGGCGACGGACGAGGACCGCGAGGGCGAGGCCATCAGCTGGCACCTGCTCGAGGTCCTGCAGCCGAAGGTGCCCGTGCGCCGGATCACCTTCCACGAGATCACCAGGGAAGCCATCACCGCCGCGCTGCAGGCGCCGCGGGAGATCGACATGCAGCTGGTGCGAGCCCAGGAGGGCCGGCGCATCCTCGACCGCCTCTACGGCTACTCCCTGTCGCCGGTGCTCTGGAAGAAGGTGCGCACCAAGCTCTCGGCCGGCCGCGTGCAGAGCGTGGCCGTGCGCCTGGTCGTGGAGAAGGAGGAGGAGCGGCAGCGCTTCCGCGTGGCGAGCTACTGCGACGTGGAGGCGACGCTCGGCGGCGCGGGGCTGGAGTTCCCGGCGCGCCTGCTGGCGGTCGACGGCGCGCGCTTGGCCACGGGCAAGGACTTCGATCCGGAAACGGGCCGGCTGAAGGCGGGCGAGAATCGCCTGCAGCTCGCTGAGCCGGCGGCCGCCCGCCTGGCCGCCGGCGCGCTGGCGGCCGTGCCCTGGCGCGTCGTCGCCGTGGACCGCAAGGAGACGACGCAGCGCCCGGCGCCGCCGTTCACGACCTCCACGCTGCAGCAGGCCGGCAGCAGCCGGCTGAAGATGACGCTGCAGC
>VGXH01000369.1 GCA_016873405.1 bacterium | reverse complement strand
CGGGACTTCCGGCAGCGACAGCGTGCAGATCGACCTGGGCGACGACCTCGACGCCACGGGCCTGGGCCTGGCCTCGCAGATCGACAGCGCCTCCGCCGCCGGGACGGCCATGGGCGAGATCGACGACGCGATCGCGACCGTCGTCAGCGCCCGCGGCGACTTTGGCGCCGTCCAGAACCGCCTGGAGAGCTCGATCCGCAACATCAACATGACGTCCGAGAACCTCTCGGCCGCCAACAGCCGGATCCGCGACGTCGACGTGGCGCACGAGACCTCGTCGCTGACGTCGTACCAGATCCTGCAGCAGGCCGGCGTGGCCATGCTGGCGCAGGCCAACATGAGCACCGGGCTGGCGATGAACCTGCTCGGCTAGTCCGGGTCGTGAATCCGGCCCCCGGCGGGGCTGGAACGGGCGGAGCGTCACCCGGCGCTCCGCCCGCCTCTTTTCGGGCACCCTGCGCCACCGCGAATCAAATATTATTTTCTAAAGTCAAAGCGCATCATGCCGACAACAACCTCACCGGACGACAATTTCGCACTGCCGGCCGGATGGAAAGGAGCCTCTCAGAGCACACATCGTGATTCCGGGCCGCGGCCCGGCTGAGGGCATGGACGTCCCGCTCGCATTTCATGGAGGAATGTCATGGGAATCCGCATCAACACGAATGTCTCGTCGCTGAACACGCAGCGCCACCTCTCGCGCAGTTCGATCGAGTTCCAGAAGTCGATGGAGAAGCTGAGCTCGGGCCTGCGCATCAACCGCGCCGGTGACGACGCGGCCGGCCTGGCCATCAGCGAAGGCCTGAAGTCGAACATCCGGGCCCTGGACCAGGCCGCCCGGAACGCCGCCGACGGCGTCTCGCTGATCCAGACCGCCGAGGGCTCGCTGGACGAGGTCAGCAACATCCTGCTGCGCATGAAGGAGCTGGCCGAGCAGTCGCTGAACGGCACCCTGTCGGACACCGACCGCGGCTACCTGAACGCCGAGTACAGCGCGCTGAGCGCCGAGATCGACCGCATCAGCGACGGCGTCGACTTCAACGGCGTCAAGCTGCTGGACGGCTCCGGCGGCACGCTAAACATCCAGGTCGGCATCGGCACCGCCGGCAGCGACAGCGTGCAGGTCGACCTGGGCGACGACCTCGACGCCGCGGGCCTGGGCCTCTCGGCGACCATCGGCAGCGCCTCGGGCGCCGGCACCGCCATGGGCGAGATCGACGACGCGATCGCGACCGTGACCAGCGCCCGCGCGGACTTCGGCGCCATCCAGAACCGTCTGGAGAGCTCCATCCGCAACATCAACATGACGTCCGAGAACCTGGCGGCCGCCAACAGCCGGATCCGCGACGTGGACATCGCGCGGGAGACCTCGCGCATGACCTCGTACCAGATCCTGCAGCAGGCGGGCGTCTCGATGCTGGCGCAGGCCAACATGAGCAGCAGCCTGGCGATGGCCCTGCTCGGCTAGTCGCAAGAGGGGGTCCCGCTCCGGTGGGACCCCCGCCCTCCCCCGGGCGGGGGGCAAGGAGTGGCGTCATGGACAAGATCCAACCCGTTCTGGAAGGCGCCCTGCCCCGGCCGGCAGGCCGCGGCGGCGCTTCCTCCCGCGAGACGGCCGCGCCGCCGGTGGGTCCCGTGCCCGCCGCCGCGCCGCCGCCGGCCATCGACCCGGACAACGCCCGCGAAATGGCCCGGCAGGTCCAGGAGGCCCTCGAGCGGGTGGTCCCCGCCCCCCACGAGATCGCCTTCCGGCGCGACGAAACGACCAACGGCTTCGTCATCGAGGTCCGCAATCCGGACGGCTCGCTGGTCCGTCAGTACCCCCCGGAAAAACTGCTAAACCTGCGCCGCAAGCTGGACGAAATGTCCGGCATGGTCATCGACGAGATGACGTGACGGAGCGCAGGCGGGTCGACGGATCGACTAGCTGTCTGTAACCGGGGAGCCGATCATGTCGACAGTCTCGTTCTCCGGCCTGGCCACCGGGCTGGACACGGGGAAGATCGTTTCGCAGCTGGTGGAGCTCAAGCGCGCCCCGATCTACCGCCTGCAGAAGGACAAGAAGGGCTACCAGGACCAGATCAGCGCGCTCGGCACGCTCAAGACCAAGCTCCTGGCCGTGCAGACCGCCGCGCGCAAGCTGGACACCGCCAGCGAGTTCTCCTCGGCCAAGGCCACCTCCAGCGTCAGCGACGCCCTGACCGTGACCGCCTCCGGCACGGCGGCCCCCGGCCGCTACGACATCGTGGTCAAGACCCTCGCCACCGCCCAGAAGCTCCAGTCGCAAGGCTACGCGAGCCGCCAGGACCACGTCGGCTCCGGCACGCTGTCCATCACGGTCGGCGGCGAGACCAAGTCCCTCGAACTGGTCGGCGTGACCACGCTCGACGGCCTGGCCGGGCTGATCAACGACAACTTCGAGGGCGTCTCCGCCTCGGTGATCAACACCGGGACCGGGACCGCGCCCTACCGCCTGGTCGTCAACGGCTCGGCGGCCGGCACGGCCAACGCGTTCACGCTGGACCTGTCGGGGCTCTCCGGCGGCGTCAGACCGACGATGACCACGCACACACCCGCCGCGGACGCGACACTGACCATCGACAACATCGACGTCGTGGCCACCAGCAACACGCCCGACAACATCATCAGCGGCCTGAAGCTGAACCTCCTGGCGGCCGACCCGAACAAGACGATCACCGTCACCGTCGAGCGAGACACCGCCGGGATCAGCGCCAACGTCAAGGGCCTGGTCGACGCCTACAACGATCTCTACGCCTACGTGAAGAAGCAGGGCGGCGCCGAGGGCTCGCTCAAGGGCAACGCCGCCGCGCGCACGGTCGAGAGCCGCGTCACCAGCCTGATGAGTTCGGCTCTGGAAGGCGGCCTGGGCGACATCACGCGCCTGACCGAGATGGGCGTCACCCGCGGCGAGGACGGTTCGCTGTCCTTCAACGACACCAAGTTCCAAGAAGCCCTGGCCGAGAACTTCGGCGGCGTCCGCGACTTCTTCATCAATCGCGACGGCAACGTCGGCAAGGCCTACCTGCTGGACCAGGCGATCAAGGACATGACGAGCAGCACCGACGGCCTGGGG
>VGXH01000368.1 GCA_016873405.1 bacterium | reverse complement strand
ACACGATGGGCATGGGCGGCGGCCTGGACGAGCGGCAATGGGCCGCCCAGGTCGCCGAGCGCTACGGGACCGATCACCACGAGCTGTGGGCGGACCGCGAGGTGCCGGACGTCTTCGCGCAGGTGATGGACCACCTCGATGAACCCTTCGCCGACAGCTCGGTGCTGCCGACTTACCTGGTGGCCAGCGCGGCCAGCCGCTACCTCAAGGTGGTGCTGACCGGCGACGGCGGCGACGAGGTGCTGGCCGGCTACGACGCCTACCTGTGGCAGGCGTTGCAGCGATCGACGCGGCTGGGGGGGCGGGTGGCGCGGAAGCTGGGGAGGTTCGGGTTGCGCGCGGGTTACGACCGGTATGCGCAGCAAACCTGGCCGTTGCGCAACTGGCTGCATGTGCGCTCGATCTTCTCGACCGAGGAACTGGCGGGTCGGCTCGGCCTCGGCGAAGCGGAGGCGGAGTCTTTCTGGTGTGACCAGCGCTGGCTCGACTTCACGGACATCGACCCACTTTCGGTGGCCTTCGAGCACGACTTCAACTACTACCTGCCGGACGACCTGCTCAAGAAGGTGGACATGGCGTCCATGTTCGCCGGTCTGGAATGTCGGGCGCCGTTCCTCGATCACCGCCTGGTCGAGTTCTGCATGCGGATCCCGCCGACGCTGAAGCTGAGTGGCGGGCAGACGAAGTACCTGCTGCGTCGCGCGATGCGCGGTGATCTCCCGGACGGGATCCTGCAGCGGCAGAAGGGGGGGTTCGGTTCGCCCGTCGCCCACTGGGTGCAGGGACCGCTGCGCGCCGTCGCGCGGGACCTGCTGGCGCCGGGTTGCCGCTGCGAGGACTGGCTGGCACCCGAGGCGGTGCGCAGCGTGGTCGATGCGATGTGGCGCGACGACCAGACCGACGACTGGCGCCTCGCGCAGCAGTTCTGGTCCCTGCTGGCGCTCGAATGGTGGCTGCGGCGATATGGCTGAGCGCATCCGCATCGCGTTCGTGATCGACCAGATTCAGTCCCCGACGGCGGGCACCGAGAAGCAGCTCTGCACGATCATCGCGCACCTCGACCGCCAGCAGTTCGAGCCGCGTCTGTGCGTCCTCAAGGAGACGGACTGGTCTCGGACCGCTTTCGGCGACGGGGCGCACGTCGTGGGTATCGACAGCTATCGCCGCCCGGCGGCCTGGCGGCGGCTGCAGGCGTTCGCCGCGTTCCTCCGCCGCGACCGGTACCGGATCGTCCACACCTTCCACCGCGACGGCGAGATCGTCGGCACGCTGGCCGCCCGGCTGGCGGGCGTGCCGCGGATCATCGGCTCGCGCCGTGACCAGGGCTACTGGCTGACGCCGCGTGAGCGGGCGATCCGCGCCGCGCTGCGGCGCCTGCACCATGGCTTCGTGACCAATGCCCACAGCACGCGCGATTGGCTGGTCCGCGAGGAGGACATCCCGGCCCACCGGATCGAGGTCATTCCCAACGGCGTGGAACTGGCCCGGTTCGCGGCGACGGCCGACCGCGAGGCGGTCCGCGACGAACTCGGCCTGGCGCCGGGCGACCTGGCCCTGGCCTGCGTGGCGACGCTGCGCCCGGTCAAGCGGCACGAGGATCTCCTGAACGGGTTGGCCGCGGCGCTGGCGCAGGAGCCGCGCTGGAAGCTCGTGCTGGTCGGGGACGGGGAGTGCCGCGCGGCGCTCGCAAGCCAGGCGCGGGCGCTGGGGATCGCCGAGCGTGTGCTGTTCCTGGGCACGCGGCAGGACATCCCGCGCCTGCTCGCGGGCATGGACGTCGGCGCGTTGGTCTCGGCGTCCGAGAGCATGTCCAACACGCTGCTCGAGTACATGGCGGCGGGGTTGCCGGTCGTCAGCAGCGATGTCGGCGAGGCGCGCTATCTTGTGGGCGGGGGCGTCAGTGCTCCGGGGCAAGGCGGCCGCGGCGAGAACGGCTGCCTGGTGCCGGCCGGCGACGTGCCCGCGCTGGCCGCGGCCCTGGGCGCGATCGTGGAGGCGGCCGCGCGCGCGCGCATGGGCGCCGTCAGCCGCGAGCGGAGCCTCGCCTACGATGCGGGCGCCTGCACGCGGCGGTTCGAGGAGTACTACCGGAGGTGCCTGGGTTGAAGGCGCTGCTCAAGGGGTCGGCGCGGGGTCTGGCGCTGGCGCTGGTGTGGCCGCCCCCTGCGGTGTGGCGCGTCCGGCGCGACCTGCAGGCCTTCCAGGGCCTCGGCCAGTTCCTGGCCACGGCGCCCGGGCTGCCCGGATCGTACCTGCGCGTGGCCTTCTACCGTCAGACCCTGCGGCGCTGCCCGCCCAACGCGGTCGTCGAGTTCGGCAGCTACTTCTCCCACTGGGACGTCGAGGTGGGCGAGCGCGTGTACATCGGCGCCTACTGCATCGTGGCGCGCTGCTCGATCGGCGACGACACGATGTTCGGCTCCGGCGTCCACATCCTCGACGGCGGCCGGCAGCACGGGACGGATCTGGGTTCCTCCTCGTTCCAGGACCAGGCCCACGAGTCGCGGCGCGTGTCGATCGGCCCCGGCTGCTGGGTCGGCAACCAGGCCGTGGTGATGGCCGACCTCGGCCCGCGCACCGTGGTGGGTGCGGGCGCCGTCGTCACGCGGCCGAGCCCGGGCCAGGAGATCCTCGTCGGCGCGCCGGCGCGGCCGCGCGCGCCGCGGCCGCAGGGCGGCGCATGAGCTTGTCGCGGACGGCAGCCGGCGCCCGGGGCGCCGTGGGCGAGGGCGGACAGGCCCGGAGCCCGCAGTCCTTCCTGAGGGCGATCAGGCGCTATCCGGAAGCTCCTCTGTTCATGTACGGTGTCTTCTTGGCTTTCGTGCTCGCTCGCTATGTCCAGGCCAATTTCCGCTCGGGCTTGCTGGAGGCGATGCGGTTCGAGTTCCTGCTCGGCGCAGCGTCATGTGGCCTGGCGGTCATGTACATCGCCGGGAATCCGCGGCAACTGGCTGGCGCGCGGGGGCTCGTTGCTGCCATCGCTTTGCTGTTCTTTGTGGCGCTGACGCAGCTGCAGTTCGCGGCCGATCCCGCGACGGCCCGGCTCATCTTCAACGACCGCGTTTTTAAGTTCGCGATGCTGACCTTCCTCACAC
>VGXH01000367.1 GCA_016873405.1 bacterium | reverse complement strand
GGGGTCAAACGCGCGATCGACGTGGCGGCGGCGGCCGGCGGCCTGTGCCTGCTGCTGCCGCTGCTGCCGTTCATCGTGGCGCTGATCAGGCTCGAGACGCCCGGGCCGGTGCTGTTCCGCCAGCGGCGGGTGGGGCGCCACGGACGCCTGTTCGCCTGCTACAAGTTCCGGTCGATGGCCGCCGACGCCGAGGCCGCCAAGGAGGAATTGCGGCACCTGAACGAGGCCACCGGCGCGGCCTTCAAGATCAAGGATGACCCGCGTATCACCGGCGTCGGTCGATTCCTGCGACGCAGCAGCCTCGACGAGTTCCCGCAACTGCTGAACGTGCTGCGTGGCGAGATGTCGATCGTCGGACCCCGGCCGCAGATCCCCGCCGAGGTGGCGGGCTACGCGCCCCGCGACGCGCGCCGGCTGCTGGTCAAGCCGGGGCTGACCTGCCTGTGGCAGATCTCCGGGCGCAGCCACCTGGACTTCGACGAATGGATGGAACTGGACCGCCGGTACGTGGAGGGGGCCTCGCTCTGGCTGGACGCGCGGATCCTGATGCGGACGCTGCCGGCGGTCATCCAACGGAAGGGCGCGTATTGAGCCTGCGCGGGATAGGCATCGACATCGTCGACGTCGCGCGCGTGCAGCGCCTGCTGGACCGCCACGGCGACCGGTTCCTGGCGCGCTGCTTCCGGCCGGGCGAAGTGATGACCGCCGCGGACGGCGGCGCGCGCGCCGATCTGGCCGCCCACGTGGCCGGGCGCTGGGCGGTCAAGGAAGCGTGCCTGAAGGCGCTGGGCGGCGATGCGGGCGTCGGCGTCTCCGGCATCCCGCTGGCGGACATCGAGGTCTCGCGCCGGCCGGGCGCCCCGCCGCTCGTGACCCTGCACGGCAGGGCCGCCGCCGCCCATGCCGCCGCGGGCGGCGGTCGGATCCTGGCCAGCCTCAGCCACGAACGAGACACGGCGGTGGGCCTGGTCCTGATCGAGGACTGAGCGATCGGCTTGGCGGCCAAGCGCTTCGCTCGGGGGCCGGCTGCCTCGCGGCTTGGCCCGGTCCTGCGGTTGTGCTAGATTCACGCGGTGCGAGCCGGCCCCGGGAGCGCAGCCCGGGCCGCCGCGCGAGGTACCGAAGGTCTGGGACGGACGCCACGCGATGGAATTGGACTTCCTGCTCATCGACGTCTTCACCGACCGCCCCTTCGGGGGCAGCCGGCTGTACCTGTTCCCCGGCGGGGCCCGGGTGGGCGAGGTCCTGATGCAGAAGCTGGCGATGGAGATGGGCGCCGGGGAGACCGCCTTCATCGTGCCGCCGCGCGCAGCCGGCGCGGCGGCGGGGCTGCGCGTGTTCACGCCCAGCGGGGAGATCCCGTTCGCCGGGCATTCGGTGCTGGGCGCGACGTTCGCGCTGGACGAACTGGGACAGCGGCCGCAGGCCGACGCCCCGTTCACGTGGGAACTGGAAGCCGGCCGCTTCGAGGTCGAGCGCCGGCCGGCGACCGGGCGACCGCTGTACTTCCTGACCCAGGAACCGCCGGTCTTCATGGGGCAGTACTTCCAGCGCGGGAAGGTCGCGCGCACGCTCGGCATCTCGGAGGACGAGATCGCGATCACCGGCCTGCCCTGCGAGGTGATCTCGACGGGACTGCCCATCCATGTCGCCCCGGTGCCGGCGCTGGAGGTCATGGCCGCCATCAACCTGCGCCGGCGCGAGGCCGACGCCATCGCCAGGGACCTGGGCTTCGGGGACCTCTTCGTCTTCACCTGCGAGGTGGAGGATCCCGAATCGACCGTGCACTGCCGCATGTTCGCGCCCCACTTCGGCATTCCCGAGGACGCCGCCAGCGGGGCGGCCACCGGCGCCCTGGTGGCCTACCTGGTCAAGCACCGGCTGGTCAAGTGCGACGAGCGCGTGCGCATCGTCAGCGAGCAGGGCCTGGAGATGGGCCGTCCGAGCCGGATCGTCGCCGAAGCCGAGGTGCGCGGCGGTCAGGCCGCCGACATCCGGGTCGGCGGCGCCTGCGTCCTGGTGGGC
Organism: bacterium; assembly: GCA_016873405.1. The sequence continues at coordinate 1,073 of VGXH01000367.1, read as the reverse complement.
CGCGGCCGACTGGACGTTTCCTGAACGCGGCCCGCGCGCTGCGGCGCGGCGGGCGGCATCACCCTGGTCGGGCGGGCGGGAACGGCCGCCCCGAAAGAGGAATCGCCACATGAATGCTCCCGCTGGCCTCGCCCCCGAGATGAGCGCGATGGTGCTGCAGACGCTGCGCCAGGTCGTCGGCCGCGAACTGACCGACCACCGCATCATGGAGATGGACGAGCACGACGCCTTTCCGACGGAGTTGATCCAGAAGCTGCTCTCGCCGGACGTGGGCCTGCACCTGATCTTCCTGCCGGAGGACTGCGGCGGCCTCGGCGGCGGCGCGCGCGACATCTGTCGCATCAGCGAGGAGATGGCGGCCTGGGACCTGGGCGTGGCGACGGCCTTCCTGGCGATCTGCCTCGGCACGGACCCGATCCTCGTGGGCGGCACGCCGGAGCAGAAGCGGCGCTGGCTGACGCGGATCGCGAACGAAGGGCTCATCGTGGCCTACGGGGTCACCGAACCGGAGGCCGGGAGCAACGTCGCCGCGCTCAAGACGACGGCCGACCCGGTCGTCGACGCGGGCGGGAACGTGACCGGCTACCGCCTGAACGGCGCCAAGCAGTTCATCACCAACGGCGGCGTGGCCGACCTCTACACCATCCTGGCCAAGACCCCGGCCGGACCCAGCTTCTTCGCGCTCGAGAAGGGGACGCCGGGCCTGTCGGTCGGCAAGAAGGAGGACAAGCATGGCATCCGTGCCTCCAACACCACGGGCGTGCTCCTGGAGGACGTCGTGGTTCCGGTCGACCACCTGATCGGCGGGGTCGAGGGGCAGGGCCTCAAGCAGGCCAACGCCGTCTTCGGCTACACCCGCCTGATGGTCGGCGCCTTCGGCCTGGGCGGCGGTCAGGCGCCGCTGCGCCGCGCGCTGGCGTACGGGAAGACGCGCGAGCAGTTCGGCGCGCCGCTGGTCGAGAAGGAAGGCTTCCTGCTCAAGCTGATCGTCGAACCCTGGGTGGACCTGGCGGCCGGGCGCGCCTACATGGAGCAGACGGCGCTGCGCATCGACGAGGGGCATACCGAGCCCC
>VGXH01000366.1 GCA_016873405.1 bacterium | reverse complement strand
TCAACCGCGAAGCGGGCAGCGAGGCGCTGGTGATCGCGGGCTACGAGCGGCTCGTCGAGTTGGGCATCGGCGGGGACAACGAGGTCCGGTTCACGCTCGACGGCGACAGTTGCCGCGTCGCCCTGTCCTGGAAGGAGCAGGCCGTGACCATGGCCCGGGCCGGGCAGCCGGCGCTGGTGGTGGACCTGGCGCCGCTGCTCACGGATCTGCGGAGCCTGGTCGGCCAGGGCGAGGGGGCGGCGCTGCCGGCGGCGCGGCTCGTGGCCGGCGGCGAGACGCCGTTGCAGCGCGCCTCGCTGCAGATCGAGCACATCAGCTGGCAGGAGGAGGAGGGCGCCATCACCGGCGGGAGCTTGCGGGGTGTCCTTCTTCTCCAGACGCGGCCGGACCTTCGTGAATAGTCCGGGCTGGGGCCGGGGCGGGTCCGACGGACGTGCCGCTGAAATCGGCTCCGGAATGTGGTATGATCACGGTCAGCCGTAGATCGACACCACGCCGCGAGGTATGTGATGAAACCGTCCGCGAAGAGAGCGCTGCCGCTGCTCGCCGCCCTGCTGGCGCTGGCGACCGCCGCCGCCGCCCAGACGCTGCCCTACGTGGGCGGCGCCGTGGGCTTCCACTACCAGTAGTTCCCCTTCGGCGCCTATCGCGGCGACTTCGCGGCGACGGGAACGCTGCCGATCCCGCCGGTGGATCCGGCGACGCTGGACCAGGCCGTGGGCGGCTTCTGGTCCTCGGCGCCGGACTCGGTGACCGCCGTCTGGTACGCGCTGGTCGCCCAGACCCCGACGACCATGGACCTGGCGCTGCTGTGGCTGCGCAAGCCGGGCGCCACCTTGCCGCCCGGCAGCTATCCCATCGACGCGCTCGGCCGCACGGTGCTGTTCGCCTTCGCCGACGACGTCACGGGCTTCACGCCGCCCGCCGACCCGGCCGGCGCGGACCTCGCCGACTGGCTGGCCGGCGTCGAGGCCGACCACGTCTTCCTGGCGCTGAGCGGCGCGGTGCAGGTCGCCAGCGCGGGACCCTTCGGCTTCACGGGCACGTTCGCCGGCACGGCGGCCGACGCCAGCCCGATGCTCATCTCGATCAGCGGCGGCACGTTCGCGCTCGACGGCATCGATGTCGCCGTCGAGGACGTGAACTGGGGCGACGTCAAGGCGACGTTCCGCTAGTGCCCCGGCGGCCCCGCGCGTGAGGACCAGGCTGGTCATCTGGGATTTCGACGGGACGCTGGTCGACAGCCGCCCGCAGATCGAGGCGGGCCTGGACCATACGCTCGGCCTTCTGGGCCTCGGTCCGGAAGTCCGTGACGCGTGGCTCCGGTGCGTCGGACTGCCCGTGCGGGACGCGATCGAGCGGACCTTCGAGCCCTTGGGCCTGACCTTCGCCGAGGTCTACCCGATCTACCGCTCGTTCGACTGGCCGGGCAGCGAGCACCTCATCCGGCCGTTTCCGGGGATGTCCGAGCTCCTGGGCGAACTGCACGCCGCCGGCGTGAAGATGGCCATCGCCAGCAGCAAGCGGGGCGAGCCCCTGCGCCGGCAGGCCGCCCGCTTCGCCTGGGAGCCGTACTTCGATCCGATCATCACGCCGGACGAGGTGGGCGACGCCACCAAGCCGCACCCCGAATCCCTGCTGCAGGCGTTGCGCGCGCACGGCTTGGCGCCCGAGCAGGCGCTGATGGTGGGCGACACGCCGTTCGATCTGGAGATGGCGAGCAGGGCGCGCGTGCCGAGCGTGGGCGTCACGCACGGATTCCACGCGGCGGCGGACCTGAAGCCGTGGGGACCGATCGGATGCGCCGCCGATGCCGGGGAACTGCGGGAGCTGCTGCTGCCGCGAGTGCGGGGATGAGGAGGTCACCGCCTGCCGGGCGCTCCTGCCCGGACGGCGAGGTGAAGCCGGGACTCGCCGCGACCTGCTCCTGGTGCCGATCGCGGCGATCCTGCTTATCCATGGCCGGATCGTCCGCGCACCCGCCCGGCGTGGTGATGGCCGCCGGCGGGACGGACACGACGACTTCCCCGGCGAGGGAAGCCAGGAGCGGCCGCATCATGATGTCACGTCTTGCCGCGCTGGGCGCGCTTGCGCTCGGCGGCCTGCTCGGAGCCGGACCCGCCCCGGCCTGCACCAGCTATCTCGTGACGCCCGGCGCCTCGGTGGACGGGTCGTCCCTGATCACCTACGCCGCCGACTCGCACATCCGCTACGGCGAGCTGTACTTCCTGCCGGGGGGCGCCCGTGAGCCGGGCTCCGTCTACGAGGTCCGCGACCGCGGCACGCACCGGCCGCTGGCGAAGGTGCCGCATCCGGAGCGCACCTACCAGGTCGTCGGCTTCCTGAACGAGAAGCAGGTGGCCATCGGCGAGACCACGTTCGGCGGCCGCGAGGCCCTGGCCGACACCACCGGCGGCGTCGACTACGGCGGCCTGATGTTCCTGGCCCTGCAGCGCGCGGCGACGGCTCGCGAGGCGATCGCCGTGATCGCCCGCCTGGTCGAGGAGTTCGGCTACCACGGCGAAGGCGAGTCGTTCTCCATCGCCGATCCCCGCGAAGTCTGGATCATGGAGATCGTCGGCAAGGGCACCGACCTGGCGCTGGACGAGCCGAGCGGCCGCCAGGTGAACCGCGACAAGGGCGCGGTGTGGGTGGCGCGCCGCATCCCCGACGGCTACATCTCCGCGCACGCCAACCAGGCCCGCATCACGACGTTTCCGGCAGCCGACGGCGTCACCTCGATCACCTGCCGCCAGCTCGACCGGATCGACCGGCCCGGCGTCGCCACGGTCTACGCGCACGACACGATCAGCTTCGCCCGCGGCAAGGGGTTCTACGAGGGTCGCGACGCCGACTTCAGCTTCTCGGACGTCTACGCGCCGCTGGATTTCAGCGCCGCGCGCTTCTGCGAGGCGCGCGTCTGGTGCATGTTCCGGCAGGTCGACGAGGGCATGGAACGTTTCCGCGACTACGCCCTGGGCCTGGACCGCGCCGAGCGCATGCCCCTGTGGATCAAGCCGGACCGCAAGCTGAGCGTGAAGGACCTCATCGCCTTCAAGCGCGATCACCTGCAGGGCACGGAGCTCGATCTGGCGCAGGACATCGGCGCCGGCCCCCCC
>VGXH01000365.1 GCA_016873405.1 bacterium | reverse complement strand
GCTCCGGGCGCATCCTGGATATCGCCTTCGACTGGACGAACCCCGACATCGTCTTCGCCGGCGCGGCCAGCGGCGGCCTCTGGAAGTCCACCGACCGCGGCCTGAGCTGGACGACGACGACGGACTTCCTGCCCGTGCTCGAGGTGGGGGCGGTCGCCGTCCTGCCCTGGGCGCCGCAGACCGTGCTGCTCGGCTCGGGCGAGGGCAACGGCGCGGGAGTCTGGGGGCTGGGCATGCTGCGCTCCACCGACGGCGGTGCCACCTGGCAGCAGACGAGCCTCGACTACGAGATGACCGACGGCCACGGCTTCAACGCCATCGCCACCAATCCCTTCACCGGAACCGTCCTCGCCGCCGCCCGCGACGGCCTCTGGCGCTCCGTCGACGACGGCCAGAACTGGACCCTGATCGCGGCGGGCCGCTGGTTCGACGTGAAGTGGCGCGCCGGGCCCGGCGACGCGCAGCGGGTCTACGCCGTGCTCGGCGAGTCGGCGGCCGCGGGCGGCGTCTACCGATCGACCGACGACGGCCTGAGCTTCAGCTACGCCGGCAGCGGCCAGGCGCCCAGCAACCTGATCGGCAACAGCCGGCTCGCCGTCTGCCCCTCGGCGCCGGACGCGATCTACGTCAACCACAGCAACTGGACGACCAGCCAGAGCCTGGGCGTCTGGCGCAGCCTGGACGGCGGCGACACCTGGGAGGCGCGCAACACGGCGCTCAACATGACCGGCGGGCAGGGCTGGTACAACATCACGCTGGCCGTGGACCCCGACGATCCGCAGCGCCTCGTTGCCGGCGGCGTCGCGCTCTATCAGTCGGATGACGGTGGCCTGACCTTCACCACGACCGGCGATGGCAACGGTCTCGGCAGCGAGACGGCGGTGCACGTGGACCACCACGCAGCCGTCTACGTGCCCGGCTCGTCGAACGAGCTCTGGGTGGGCAGCGACGGCGGCGTCTGGCGCTCCCGCGACGACGGCCGCAACTGGGAGTCGCGCCGCGCGGGGCTCATCACCTACCAGTTCTACGACATCGGGGTGGCCCAATCGCACCCGCAGTTCATGATGGGGGGTACGCAGGACAACGGCGTGCCCGGCCGCACGGGTCCGTCGAGCTGGTTCACCTCCACGCTCTACGCCGACGGCATGGTGACCTGCATCTCGCCGAGCAATCACAACCACGTCTACAGCGAGTGGCAGTTCGGCAACCTGGTGCGCAGCTACGACGGTGGCAACTCCTGGGCTTCGATCATGACCGGCATCACCGGCAACGGCGCCTGGGTGACGCCGCTCGCGCTCAGCCCGCTCGCGCCCTCGGAGCTCTTCACGGCGCGCAGCACGGGCATCTTCCGCACCCTCTCGGGCGGCTCGGTGTGGAACCTGGTGTCTCCGCACACGGCCGCCTGGATCGCGGTGAGTCCCGTCGATCCGGACATCGTCTGGACGATCGCGGGCAACGCGCCGCGCCTGTCGACCAACCGCGGCCTGAGCTGGAGCAACGTTGCGGCCTATGGCTTCCCGACGCCGGGCGCCTCCAAGATCCTGCCCCATCCGACGGCCGCCGCGGGCGTGTTCGTCGTCTTCCTCAGCTACGCCGCGGGCGCGGCGCGCGTCGCCTACAGTCCCGACCTCGGCGCCACCTGGCAGAACGTCAGCGGCGACTTCCCGCCGCAGCCCGTGCGGGCGGTCGCCGTCGATCCCCTGCGCCCTCAGGACTGGTTCCTCGGCACGGACACCGGCGTCTGGCACTCCGGCGACGGCGGCGAGCACTGGCTGCCCTTCGGCAGCGGCCTGCCGCACGTGGTGGTCACGGATTTGGAGATCAACGGCCTCGCGCGCAAGCTCGTGGCGGGCACCTACGGGCGCGGGGCCTGGGAGATCGACCTCGACGCCCTGACCGGCATTGGCGGGCCGGAGGCCGGCGCGGGCGCGCCCGGCCTGCTTCTCGATCCGCCCTACCCGAATCCGGCGCGGGACGCCGTGCTCCTGCGCTTCGCCTCGCGCCGGGCGGCGCCGGCGACGCTCGCCGTCTACGACGTGCAGGGGCGCGCGGTGGCGTCCCTCGCCAGCGTGCGCGGCGACGGCCTCATCCGCAGCCTGCGCTGGGAGCCGCGGGACCTGCCGAGCGGGGTCTACTTCGCCGTCCTCGAGGCGGAGGGCGCGCGGGCGGTGCGCAAGCTGGTGCTCAGCCGCTGAGCGACGCGCGGCGCTCCCCCGAGGTTATCGCTATTTGCGTTTGGGCGCAGCAAGCTGCATATTCCATTCAACAGGGAATAGGCGAGGCGCCTCGGCGCGCGGATGCAGGGGCGTCCGCCCCCCGCAGCCGAGGAGGAAGCCATGCGCAGCCCTGCGTTTGCGCAGCGCAGCCCGGCGATGCCGGGCCGGCGCGCCCTGCTGATCCTGAGCCTGCTGACCGGCGCCTGCGCCCAGTCTCCACTCGGCCCTGCCCCCGATCCGGACTCGCGCTACCTGCCCTACGACACCCCGGATGGCCTGGTGGAGAACTTCGCGCGCTCTTGGCGCCAAATGGACCTGGCCGAGTACAGCGACCGCGTGCTCTACGACGGCAACCTGCCCGCCGTCGACGGCGAGCGGTACCGGCCCTTCGTCTTCTACAACGAGCCCGGTTTCGCTGGTGCGGCGACGCTGGACTACCCGACCGAACTGAAGAAGGCGGCCAGCATCTTCAGCGGCGAACACGGTCGCATGCCGGGCGTCGCCGCGATCGAGCTGACGCTGACGCGCGTCGGCGCTTGGAGCGAGCTGCCCGCGGGGGGCACCCTCGCCGGGGATCGCTACCCGCCCGGCTGCCTGCGCGCCCGCTTCGATGCCGTGCTGGTGCTGCGGCTAAGGCCCGGACACCCGACGCGGGGCGACCTGAGCGCCCTGCGCGCGGCGCGGCCGCAGGAACTCGCGGTCATCCCGGTCGCAGCAGCCGGCTGGGCCGGCGAGCGGCCGGTTTACCGGCTCTGGAAGTGGTGGGAACTGGCGACCGCGGAGTGATGGGGGCGGGGGGAGGCTGCCTCCCCCCGCGCGCTACTTCAGGCGCTCGCGAAACTTCGCGCGGAACTTCTCCAGCTTGGGCGCGATGACCACCTGGCAGTAGCCCTGCTCGGGATTGCGCGCGAA
>VGXH01000364.1 GCA_016873405.1 bacterium | reverse complement strand
TTTTCGAGGGTGGCGCCCGCCGACTCGGCGACGGCGCCGTCGGCCGCCGTCACGCGCAGGCGCGCGGGTCCCTCCACGCGGCGGTAGACCACCGGTACCTGGCAATGCGTAAAGGCGAGCGTGCCCGGTTCCAGCGGCAGCGCGAGATCGTCGCCGTCCAGCGCGAAGCCGCGCAGCACGGCCGGTCGCGCCAGGAACTCGTCGTCCCGCAGCAGCAGGGGCCGGAAGGCGACGCGGCCGGCTTCCACGCGCACCCCCAGTTCGCCCAGTCGCGTGAGGATCTCCTCCTTGACCTGTCCGGTCATGCCCGGCTGGCGCGCGCCGCCGTCCGGCGGCGTGTGCGAGTAGGGGTCGGCCGGGAACGCGCCGTACTCGGCGACGTCCTTGGCGAAGCCCAGGCCGCCGCGGATGCGGAAGTACATCGCCGCCAGGTCGGCCTGCAGGGCCGGTCGCACGCCGTCGCGCTCGGCGCGCAGGATGACCTCCTGCGTCGCCAGCAGCAGCTTGGCCACCATGTGCCAGTAGATGCAGCCGAGGCCCTCGTAGCCGTACATCGCGCCCGACCGGCCCGTGAACGCGTGGTGGCGGAAGACGGCCTCGAAGAGGGCCAGCACGGCCCGGCGATCGCGGTCCACCAGCGCGCGCCAGCGTTCCTGCGCGCCCAGTGCCGCGAGGGCGGCGGCCAGGTCGCGCGCGTTGCCGAACGAGCCGTGGAAGCGCAGGATGCCGTCCGCGTCGCGGGCCACGATGCTCGTCTCTCCGGTCGCCAGCAGCTCCGCCAGCAATGGGACGTCCAGCGCCGGCGCCTCGGGCACCACGTTGCGGGCCAGGAAGCCGGGCAACCGCCGCGCGGGGTACAGCAGGAAGCTGCGCTGGTCCGGCCGGTAGAGGTCGCTCTCGAACAGCCGCTCGAGCAGGGCCAGTCCCGCGGCCGCGTCGAGCACGCCCGCGCTCAGGACGGCCACCTGGCCTTCGAGCATCTCGGGCAGTCGCCCGAGACGCGCCTCGCCGCCGTCCAGGTGCAGCAGGTTGTAGGCGTGGTAGAGGCCGTCCTCGCGCCGGTTGGCGGCAATGCCCGCGTCGACGTGCCGCAGCGCGGCCTCGCACAGCTCCACCACGCGCGCGGCCGGCACCTGGCGGCTGCCGGCGAAGCCGCAGTCGTAGACCTTCTCGCGGTAGGCGGTGAACGCGGCGCCGAGGCTGTCCAGCAGACGACGGCGCGCCCGCGCGTCGCCGGCGATGGCTTCCGCCTCGGCGGCGGTCCCGGTCAGGGCGGCCAACACGGCCTCGAGCCAGTCGGCTACCTCGTCGGCCACGGCGGGGCCGCCACGGCCGGCGCGCGCGAACAGCCCGGCCAGGAACGCCAGATGGCGGCGCAGATAGCAGAGAGTGACCACCGAGACGCCGCCGCCGCCGAGGGCGTTGTTGGCGTCGTTCCACTCGGGGCGCTGCGTGTTCATCCAGATGCCGCCGCCCGGCACCAGGTTCGACAGCTTCGAGAGCGTCGGCACCAGCAGCTTCTCGGCCAGGGTCGCGTGGCGCACGCCGCCGCCGGGCGCCTGCACCAGCTTGCCGTCGGCGCCCATCGCCGCGACGCGCGCGGCGATGCGCTCGTGTCGCGCGGCGTCGAAGACGATCGTGTCGCGCGGATCGGCGACGATGCGGTCGAACGGGCGCAGGCGGTACGGCACCTCGGCGTAACTGAAGACAGCCGCCTCCAGCAGCGACTCCAGCGTGCCGGGCTGGTGGCGATCCAACGCCTCGAGCAGCTTCAGCAGGTAGATCACCTGATGGTCGCCCCAGTAGCCGATGTTGCCCCACGGGTCGTCCGGCGAGGCCACTTCCCAGTCAACGCCGTCGCGCGTCAGGCGATAGGGGTTGAACCCGTCGATCGTCGACGCGTTGACGAACTTGGCGACCAGCCCGGGCAGGAAGGCCGGGAACGAGGCGGCCAGGGCCTCCCAGTTCTGGAAGATGTCGCGCCAGTTGCCCTCGTAGTTCAGCTCGCGCTCGCCGTCCGGGCCGCGCGCTCGGATCGCGAACCGGTTCCACGGCCGGCTCGGGTCGCCGTGCCGCCGCCCGAAATGGAGCGGCAGATACTCGAAGCACAGGCGCGTGAAGTCGGCGTCGCCGGCGGCGCCGGCCGCCGCGTAGAGATCGCTGATCGGCACGGCGGCCGGCAGCGCGCCCAGCAGCTCGCGGTGGCGTTCGGCGACCGCGGGCTGGCGCCGGCGCAGGAAGCGGCTCAGGTCATCGACCGGCACGTCGTGGTTCCGCCAGAAGACGCCGCCGCGCATGTTGTTGAACAGGACGTTGGCGAAGTGGTGCGTCCACGCCTCGCGGCGCGCGGTCAATTGGCTGCCGTCGGCGCTGGCCACGTTGCGGCGCAGGTTCTCGCGCGCGGCGCGCAGCGCGTCATCGATCGCCGCCGCCAGGCCGGCAGTCGAAGCGTCGTCGGGCGCGCGGCGCAGGCGCGCGCGCAGGGCGGCCACCTGCACATGATCGCGCCCGGCGTCGGCGACCAGACGCCACGCGCAGCGGCCCGCGGCCGGCAGATCGTGCGCGAAGCTCGCCAGGTAGTTGCCTCGCGCGCCGCACAATTCGCCCTCCTCGACCGGTCGCCGGCCCTGGCGGAAGGCCGTGATGGCGGCGGCCGACAGGTGCACGCGGAAGCCTGCCGGGCCGCAGCACCAGACGGTGTTGGCGCGCAGCGACTCGAGCGCCTCGGCCCGGTCCGTGATGCCCGCCGAGAGGCTGAACAGGCCCATGCCCGTGGCCGCGTCCACCTCGCTGCGCTTGTAGGCGTCCACCAGCGTGGAGGCCGTCTGATGCAGTCCCAACGGCGCGCCGTGCGGCAGCACGTTGCGCAGGCCGTCCAGGATCTCCAGGCGCGCCGGCTGCCCGCCGGCGTCCTCGATGGCGGCCGTCCGCACCCAGCCGAACTCGTCGCAGGCGGCCCAGGAGTAGCGGAAGGTCAGGCCCAGGTCGTGGTCGGTCTCCACGAACGTCAGGCGCGTGCCGACCACGTTCTTGACCAGGAAGCGCTCGACCGCGGGGTCGTCGTCGCCATCGCGCCCGAACGGCTCCCAGAGGACCGCCTCGGCGCCCGGACGCTCGCCGCGGATCACC
>VGXH01000363.1 GCA_016873405.1 bacterium | reverse complement strand
GGCGATGCCTCCCCTCAGCAGTTCGAGCGCCCGGTCGGCGCGACCGGCCTGGTCCAGGAGCGAGGCCTCGGCCGTGACGAGCGCCGGCGAGTCGGCGCCTTCGTCGCGCAGGCGGCGCAACTCGGCAAGGGCCCCGTCCTGGTCGCCGCTGCGGGCCAGGAGCGCGGAACGAACCAGGCGGAACGAGGCGGAATCGGGGTGATCGGCCACGAGCTTGTCCATCACCGACAGGGCGTCGCGCACGTAACCTTCGGCCGCCAGCGCCGCCTGGAAGTCCAGGGCGATGGCCGTCGCCTCCGGCTGCGCGCGATAGGCCTGATGCAGCAGCGGCAACGCGTCCGCCGGACGCCCCTCCGCCAGCAGGCGGTGGCCGAGCAGCCAGCTTGCGGCCACGCCGTAGGGCACGGTCTCGTCGGGCACGCCCGCCGCGGCCACGGCGGCGGCCGGATCATCGGGCAGGCCCGCGGCCGGCGCCGCGGCCGGTCGCAGGGACGCCGCCGCGAACAGAAGGCACAAGGCAGGAATCGGGAACGGACGCACCGCGCGTCTCCTTGGCGTTGGAGTGAGGGCGGCCGCGGGCGGGTCAGGGACGCCCCGACCCCCGGCGCCGGCTCAGGAATCGGCCGAACCGGGGAAGGCCTGACCTCGTTCCAGGGCGGCCAGGGCGGCGGCGGCGGCGATCTGCTCGGCCGCCTTCTTGTTCCGCCCTTCGCCCACGCCCAGGACCTGACCGTCGAACGACACCGCCACGCGGAACACACGGTCGTGGTCCGGGCCCTCGACCGCCACCACCCTGTAGCGCGGGGGCGTCTTGTGCTCGGCCTGGATGAGTTCCTGGAGGCGGCTCTTGTAGTTGCGCTGGGAGCGGTTGGCCAGGACCCGGCCCGAATCGTCGAGCAGGATCCGCTGGATCACGCCGCGGGCGGCCTCGAGCCCGCCGTCGAGGTAGACGCCGCCGATCACGGCCTCGGTCGTGTCCGCGAGGATGGACAGGCGCTCGCGGCCCCCGGTGGCCGCTTCGCTGCGGCTCATCCGGATGTGGACGCCGAGGTCCTGCTCGGGGGCCACCTCGGACAGGCACGCTCCGCAGACCAGCAGCGACTTCATCTTCGTCAGGTCGCCCTCGGAGAGGTCCGTGAAGTTGCGGAACAGGTGCTCGTTGACGACCAGGCCGAGCACGGCGTCGCCCAGGAACTCGAGCCGTTCGTTCGAACTGCCCCGCTCCTGGCCCGTGACGTGGATGTGCGAGCGATGGAGCAGCGCGGTGGCCAGCAGGGAACGGTCCGCGAACGCGTAGCCGAGCTTGCGCTCGAGCTCCGCGAGACTCGCTTCATCGACGGCGAGGTCATCGCCGCCCAGGGCGTCGCCCTCGCCGTCGCGGGCACGGCTGCGGAGCCCGCGGGGGAGACGGTCGAGGATCGCCGCGAAGATCGATTGCCAGCGCATGGAGCCCGCAGACCGCCCTTCCGCTACCTCCCGGCGCCGAAACACAGCGTGACGTTGTGGCCGCCGAAGCCGAACGAGTTCGAGAGCGCGTACTCCACCGGCTGGCGGACCGCCACGTTGGCGCAATAATCGAGGTCGCACTCGGGGTCCGGAGTGTCCAGGTTGATGGTCGGCGGCAGCACGCCCTCGCGCAGCGCCAGCAGCGTCACCGCGGCCTCGACGCCGCCCGCGGCGCCCAGCAGATGGCCGACCATCGACTTCGTGGAGCTGATCTTCAGGCGCCTCGCGTGGTCGCCGAAGACGCTCTTGATGGCTCGCGTCTCGACCATGTCGTTGAAGTGCGTCGAGGTGCCGTGGGCATTGACGTAGCCGATCTGCTCGGGCCGCAGACCGGCGTCCTGGAGCGCGCCGGCCATCGAGCCGATCGCGCCGACGCCCTCGTTGTCCGGCTGCGTCATGTGGTAGGCGCCCCCGGTCATGCCGTAGCCCAGCACCCGGCCCAGCACGGCCGCTCCGCGGGCGCGGGCGTGCTCCTCGGACTCGAGCACGAGGACGCCGGCGCCCTCGCCGAGCACGAAGCCGTCGCGGTCGCGGTCGAACGGGCGGCTGGCCCGGTGCGGCTCGTCGTTGCGGGAGCTGAGCGCCTTCATGTTCGCGAAGCCGCTGAGCGCCATCGGGCAGACGGCCGCCTCGGCGCCGCCGCAGAGCACGACGTCGGCCTTGCCCAGGCGGATCTGGTCGAGGGCCGCGCCGATGGCGTGGCCGCCCGAGGCGCAGGCGCTGACCGTGCAGTAGTTGGCGCCCCGGAAGCCGTAGCGGATCGAGACCAGGCCGGCGGCCATGTCCGAGATCATCATGGGGATGAACAGCGGCGAAACCGCGCGCGGGCCGCGCGCCATCAGCTTCGAGTGCTGCTCCTCGAAGGTGAGCATGCCGCCGATGCCCGAGCCGATGATGACGCCGGCGCGGAACGGATCCCCGGGAGCCGCGTCCAGGCCGGCCTGCGCCATCGCCTGCTGCGATGCCGCCATGGCCAGATGGACGAAGCGGTCGGCCTTGCGGGCCTCCTTGGGATCCATGACCTGCTCCGGGTCCAGGCCCTTGACCTGGGCGGCGAAGGTGGTCTTGAAATCGCCCTCGATGTCGGCCAGCGGGGCGACCCCCCCCTGTCCGGCCTTGATCGCCGCCCAACTCGACTCCCGATCGAGGCCGACCGCGGTGACCATCCCGATACCCGTGACGACGACAGAACGCGCGGCCAAGGCGCCACCTCCGTGAAATGCGTGTGGCCGGCCATAGCGTGGCCGGATCCCGGGAGCGCCCGGGGAGCGCCGCGTGCGCTCCCCCGGGATCCCGGGGCACCGAACGCGGCGCCCCTGCGACGCGGGCGCGCGCTACTCGAGATTCGCCTCGAGATAGTCGATCGCGTCCTGCACGGTGCGCAGCTTCTCCTGATCCTCTTCCGGGATCGTGATGTTGAACTGCTCCTCGAGGTCCATCACCAGCTCGACGGTGTCCAGCGAGTCGGCGCCCAGGTCCTCGGTGAACGAGGCCTCGGGGGTGATCTGCTCGGGATTGACCGAGAGCTTGCGCTGGATGATCTCGTAAACCTGTTCCTGGATCGAAGCCATGTCCGTGTACCCTCCCGGGTTCTGCCTGGCGCGTCCGGGCGCGCCGCGGTTGATGGTCCCTGTCCTGTCTGCCCC
>VGXH01000362.1 GCA_016873405.1 bacterium | reverse complement strand
TGCGCGCCCACGCGCGCGAAGAGCACCGTCAACCCGGCGCGCGCGTTGGGCGCGCCGCAGACGACCTGCACCGGCGCGCCGGTGCCGTCATCCACCTTGCACAGGCTCAAGCGGTCGGCGTCCGGATGCTTCTCGCGCTCGAGCACGCGCGCCACGACGACGCCCGGGAACTCGCGCCGCACGTGCTCGATGCCTTCGACGTTCAGCCCGGCGGCGGTCAGGCGCACGGCCAGGCGCTCCGGCTCGTCGTCCCAGTTGACGAAGTCGCCGAGCCAATCGAGGCTGATCTTCACTGCACACCTCGGAACTGGTTCAGGAAGCGCAGGTCGTTCTCGTACAGCAGACGGATGTCGCTGATGCCGTACTTCAGCATCGCGATCCGGTCGACGCCCATGCCGAAGGCGAAACCCGTGTACTTGTCGTCGGGGTAGCCGGCCGCGCGGAAGACGTTCGGGTGCACCATGCCGGCGCCCATGATCTCGAGCCAGCCGCCCTGCTTGCAGGTGCCGCAGCCCTTCCCGCCGCACATGATGCACTGCATGTCCACCTCGACCGAGGGTTCGGTGAACGGGAAGTAGTGCGGCCGGAAGCGGGTGGCGGCCGCGGCGCCGAAGAAGCTGCGGACGAAGGTGTCGACCGTGTCCTTGAGGTCGGCCAGACTCACGGCGCGGTCGACCACCAGCCCCTCGACCTGGAAGAACTCCGAGCTGTGCGAGGCGTCCGCGTTCTCGTTGCGGTACACCCGGCCCGGGAACACGCAGGCCAGCGGCGGCTCGCGGCGCTCCATCATGCGCACCTGCACGGGCGACGTCTGCGTGCGCAGGATCACCTTGTCGCTGATGTAGAACGTGTCCTGGATGTCGCGCGCGGGATGGTCGTCCGGGAAATTCAGCGCCGTGAAGTTGTAGTAGTCCAGCTCCACCTCGGGCCCGTCGTCGCGGCTGAAGCCCATGCCGTGGAAGATGTCGCAGATGTCCTCGAGCACGATGTGCAGCGGATGCAGCGAGCCCGCCGGCGCCGGCGCCCGGCCCGGCAGCGTCAGGTCGTAGCCCCTGGCCGCCGCCGGCCGCCCGGCCCCGAGCGCGGCCTCGCGCGCCGCCAGCGCCGCCGTCAGCTCTTCCTTCGCCGCGTTCAGCGCCGCGCCGGCCGCGCGCCGCGCCGCCTCGTCCAGGTCCTTCAAGCCGCGCAGCAGGCCGGTCAGGCTGCCCTTGCGTCCGAGCACCGCCACGCGCACCGCCTCGAGGTCCGCCTCGTCCGCCGCCGCCCCGATGGCGGCCAGCGCATCGCCCCGCAGGCGTTCGATCGTCTCCTGCATGGGAGGTCCCCTTCGCCGGGCAGCGCCGGCTGTTGCGGCGTTAACGGCGGGATGCCCCGGCGCCGGGCGGCACCGGGGCATCCCGCGACGTCAGGCTCAGAGCGCGCTGGGGGCGGCCTCGGCCAGCTTCGCGAACGCGCCCGCGTCGTGCACGGCCAGGTCGGCCAGCACCTTGCGGTCGATCTCGATCTCGGCCTTCTTCAGCCCGTTGATGAAGTGGCTGTAGCTCAGCCCGTTCACCCGCGCGGCGGCGTTGATGCGCGTGATCCACAGCTTGCGGTAGTCGCGCTTCTTCGTGCGGCGGTCGCGGTAGGCGTAGGCCAGCGCGCGCTCGACGGTTTCGCGCGCCGCGATCGCCTGCCGGCGCCGGCCGCTGACGAAACCCTTCGCGCGCTTGAGGTACTTCTTGCGCCGCTGCTTCGCCGCGGGGTTGTTTGTCGCTCTCGGCATCGTTCGGCCTCCCGGCCTCTCGGCCACCGGCGGAGGTTCGCTGATTATCCCTTGCCCAGCATCCGGCGGGCGCGCGCCTCGTCGACGCCGGCCACCAGGGTCCCCTTGCGCAGGTTGCGCAGGCGCTTGGGACTCTTCGCCGTGAAGAGGTGTCCCTGGAACGCCTTCGCCCGCTTGACCCGCCCGTTGCCGGTCAGGCGCAGTCGCTTCGCCGCCGAACGGTTGGTCTTCATCTTGCCGTTGCCCATGACGCTACTCACTTTCACAGCCGGCCCCAAGGCCGGCATCCGTGCCTGGCTCCACTGCCTGTGCCGAACCTGTCAGTCGCCGTCGCCGCCCTCAGCCCGCCTGCGCCGACCGCTTGGGCGCCACGATGAAGGTGATCAGACGGCCCTCGCGCTGCGGCTCCGACTCCGGCGCCCCGTATTCCTGGATCTCGCCCACGAGGTGCCGCAGGAACTCGAGCGCCAGGTCCACGTGCGAGATCTCGCGCCCGCGGAACCGCATGACGATCTTCACCTTGTTGCCGGCCTGCAGGAACGTCACGATGTGCTTCTTCTTGAACTCGTAGTCGTGATCGTCCGTCTTGGGCCGGAACTGGATCGTCTTGACCTTCACCGTGTGCGAGGCCTGCTTCGCCTTCTTCGCCTTCTTCGCCTGCTCGTACTTGAACTTGCCGTAGTCCATGATCTTGCAGACGGGCGGACGCGCGGCGGGCGCCACTTCCACCAGGTCCAGGCCCTTTTCCTCGGCGATGGCCAGCGCCTCGGCTGTGTCGAGGATGCCCAGTTGCTCCCCGTCCTCGTCGACGACCATCACGCGCGGGATCCTGATCATCCGGTTGACCCGGGTCACCTTGACCTGCTTGATAAGCCTGACCTCCTGGCTCCCGCCGGTGCGGGCGGCGTCGCGACAGCCGCACGCAAAAAAGGCGGACACAATGGTCCGCCGCCGGTCCCCCGCGCACGCGGGTCCCGGTTCCCGGAACCGTTCCGCTCCCGGCCGGCCGGCGCCCCAAGGGCGCGCTGACGGCCCCGGCAGGGGGCCGACGGTCAGCTCACGGGACGGCCACGGTGAGAGGGCGGACCTCTGCTTGGCCGTAACTCATTGTCGAACGGAAGCTTGCCCAGCCGGCACTCCTCGCCTCCGTCCCATCGCGAACCGGCCGCGGGGCTCGCCCCGCCGCCGGTTCCGCGACCCCGGCAAGCTACTGCCTGGTGCGCGCCAAGTCAAGGAGTTCGGCGGCCACGTCCGTGACCGGCCGCGAGCCGAGGTCGCCCCGGTGGCGCACCCGGACCGAGGCCGTGCCGGTCTCCGCCTCGCGCCCGCCGACCACCAGCATCCAGGGCACGCGCATGACCTCCGCCTCGCGGATCTTGAAGCCGAAAA
>VGXH01000361.1 GCA_016873405.1 bacterium | reverse complement strand
CCCGCTGCACGTGCCGCCGCTGCGCGAGCGCACCGACGACCTGCCGCGCCTGGTCGCCACGATCCTGGCAGCGCTGGCGCGGCGCACGGGCCGCGGCCCCTGGACCGTCGACGATGCGGTGCTGCGTGAATTGGCCGCGCAGGACTGGCCGGGCAACGTGCGGCAGCTGGTCAACGCGCTGGAGCGGGCGACGATCATGAAGCCGGGCGGAGCGCTGGACGCGCGCTTTTTCAAGGGCGGGACGCGGCGGGCGGCGCGCGCGGCCGGCGGCGGCGGGCCGGCGCCGGCTCGCGCGGCCGACGACGACGCCGACCTGACCCTGGCCGAAGCCGAGCGCCGCCACCTGCGGCGCGTGCTGGCCCTGACCGCCGGGAAGATCTACGGCGCCGACGGCGCGGCGGCGCGCCTCGGCCTCAAGCCGACCACGCTGCAGAGTCGCTTGAAGAAGCTCGGGATCTCGCGGGCGGCGCGCTGAGTCAAGGCTCGTCAGCGTCGTTGGCCATGAACGCCTCGACGCGATCCAGCAGCGCCGCGGCGTCCTCCTGCCCCGCGCCGCCGTCGCCGAGGGGATCGACGATCTCGTCGCGCCCGGCCAGCGCCCGCGCCGCGTTGGCCACGCCGTGGGCCAGCACCTCGGTGTCGTAGCCGCCTTCCAGCGCGATGACCAGCCGGCCGGCGCACAGCTCGTCCGCGGCCAGCGCCAGTTCGCGGCACAGCCAGGCCTGGCCGGTCAGCGAGTACCGGAGTTGCGCCAGCGGGTCGCGCCAGTGCGCGTCCCACCCCGCCGACACCAGCAGCAGTTCGGGCCGGAAGCGGCGCAGCGCCGGCAGGACCAGGCGCGCCCAGGCCGCGCGCGCGGCCCGGTCGCCGGCGCCCGGCGGCAGCGGGACGTTCAGCGTCGCGCCCCGGCCCGGCCCCTCGCCGGCTTCCGTGTACCAGCCCGTGCCCGGCCACAGCGGATACTGGTGCAGGGAGACGAACAGCACCGACGGGTCGGCCGCGAAGATGTCCTGCGTGCCGTTGCCGTGGTGCACGTCGAAGTCGACGATGGCCACGCGCGGCGGCGCGGCGCCCGCCGGAGCGGCGACCAGCGCGGCCGCCTGCGCCGCCCGCGCCGCGACCGCCACGTTGTTGAAGACGCAGAAGCCCATCGTCGCGTCCGGCGTGGCGTGGTGGCCGGGCGGACGCACCAGGGCCAGGCCGCGGTCAAGCTCCCCGCGCAGCGCCGCCACGGCCAGGTCCGCCACGCCGCCCGCCGCCTGCAGGGCCGCCTGCCACGTGTGCTCGTTGCTGTAGGTGTCCGCGTCCAGCATGCGCGGTGGA
Source organism: bacterium (assembly GCA_016873405.1). The sequence goes on along the minus strand of VGXH01000361.1, from coordinate 1,831 downwards.
CCGGCGGTCAGCGCCGCCACCCGGTCCACGTGCGGGGCCTCGTGCGCCCGCAGCAGTTCCTCGCGCGAGGCCGGCCGCGGCAGAAGCGGCGTGAACGCCGGCAGCAGGCCGGAGGCGGCCAGTTCGTCCCGCGCGGCGCGCAGGCGCTCGGGTCGCTCGGGATGTCCCGGCTGGGCGTGGAGCTCGAAGAGCGGGTCGGTCACCAGTCCGAGTCGCAGGCTCATACCGTTGCGCCCTTCCCGGTGACGATTCAGATCAGAGGGACAACACCAACCGCAGCCCGTCGTCGATGGCCGCGATCTCAGCGGCCGGCAGGCTCGCCTGCCGCTGCGAGAGGAAGCGGCGATCGAGCGTCAGGATCTGGGAGACGTTCGCCACGGAATCGCGCGGCAGACCCGTCGCCTCGCGCGGCAACGGGACGTTGCCCGGCGCCGCCGCGAGTTCGACGTTCGAGGTCACCGCCACCACGACCACCGTGCCGATGCGGCTGCGGTTGAAGGCGTCGGACTGGACGATGACCACCGGCCGTCGATAGCCCGGCTCCGAACCGCGCGGATCGGCCAGTTCGGCCCACCAGATCTCGCCCCTGCGCATGCCGGTCACCATGCGTCGCGGACCAAGCTGGCCCGCTGCAGCTGATCCAGCACGGGATCCACCACGGCGGGTTCGCGATCGCCGTAGACCGCGTCCAGGCGTTCGGTAACCCGGGACGCCGCATGCTGCTCCAGGAAGCGGGCGATCGCGTTCCGGTACAGTTCGCTGCGGGACAAGCCCATGGCGCGGGCCAGCTTGTCGGCCGCCTCGAACAATTCGTCGGGCAGGGAGATCGCGGTCTTCATGCGCCAAGTATAACCGGTGTCATACCCGGCGTCAACCCCGCCGAATCACGCCTCCGCCTGGTCCGCCTTCAGCGCCGGCGCCGCCAGCTGCGCATGCAGCTGCGCCACGGCGCTCCACGCGCAGCGCGGCAGCGGGAGCCGCTGCACCAGGGGGGGGCGGATCTCCGCGATGATCGCCGGGCCCAGGTCCGCCGCGGTGCGGAACGGGCCGCCCACGAAGAACGGCCGGCGGCCGCTGCCGTCGGGCCAGTGCACGCCGATGGTGCCGCCGTAGACGTTGCGCGAACCGGACAGGTGCTTCAGTTGCATCGAGAATGCGCGGTCCGGCTCGACCAGCACGTGCGCGATGCCGGCCAGGGCCAGCGCCAGCGCGTCGACGTGCAGCACGTGCCCACCGGTCTGGTCGACGCTGACGTAGACCACGGGCAGGCGACAACCGGCGTCGGCCGTCACGCAGCGGGTGGCCAGCCCCATGTCCATGTCGGACATCCTGACCGGCGACGTGCGGGCGGCCAGCGCCCCGTCCATGGCGCCGCCCAGTTCGTCCAGCAGCGTGTGGACGATGATCGGCTTCTTGGCCGGCGGCACGGCGACGCCTCTCTCGCGGGCGTCGACCGAGACGCGGACCGACACCCAGGTGTCGTCCTCGTCGCGCGAGAATACGAGCGAGGTCGCCCACTTCAGCGGACCCTCCTCGCGCGCGTAGCCGACGGCCGCCGACTCGTTGTCCGGCAGGCGGACGCGCAGCAGGCGGACATGCTCGTCCGTCGCGGTGACCGCCAGGTCGTCGCTCTCGGTAAAGGCCTCCAGGTCGGCCTCGGTGAGGGCGGTGCCCTCTGTGGCGAGAATCCATTCGCGCACGATCTTCAGGAACACGATCGGATCCTGGCCGTGGTCGCTCGGAAACTCCGTCGCGAACAGCAGCATCATGGTACTCCCTGTCGAACCCATGGGGCGATTCCTGCGCTGCAATTCTACCATGGTTTTCCGCG
>VGXH01000360.1 GCA_016873405.1 bacterium | reverse complement strand
GACCGCCGTCGCGGTCACCGCGCGGGCGCGCGGCGAGGCCACGCCCGCCAACATCGCCGAACGATGCGCCGCCAGATCGCGCGCCGCGCCGCTGAACGCAGCCGCCGCGATCACCACGTAGTCCAGATCCGCGTCCTCGGCCAGCAGCGACACCGGCAGCACGCGCGAGCCGGAGACGACGCTCCGCAGGTCGGCGGGCGCCGCGGCCACGAAGTGGCGGTCCTCGCCGGGCTGGCGCACCAGACCGTAGGAAACCCGGTCGGCGCTCGCGGTCCCGGTCAGGACCAGGGCCGAATCGGGGCGCGTCACGTCCCAGAGCACCGGCTGCGTCCCGGCCGCGACGGCCAGGCGCAGGTCGGTGTCGGTCGCGGGAGCAGGCACCTGTTCGCCCCAGTGCGCGAACTCCAGCTGCCCCAGCGCCGGATCCAGCGCCAGCGCCGTCCAGTACAGGAGGCCCACGCTGTCGAGAGCCAGCGGCTTGCGCGGTCCGACGGATGACGAGGTGTTCGCCAGGGTGAAGGTGTTGGCCCCGCCGCGGACCGCCGTCGTCTCGCCGATCACCCGCACCCGGAGGCTGTCGCTCTGGGCAACGGCGTCGAACGTCGTCGACGCGGCCTGAGCCTCGTCCCCGTTGAGCCATGCCGTCGCCGTGAAGACGAAGCTCGAGTAGTTGTCCCTCACGCCGCGCACGTCGGCGACGAACCGCGCCGACGAATCGGTCACCGGCTGGCGCAGGCTGAAGTTCTCGGTGCGCGAACTGCTGATCGACCCATCCCAGGCCCAGTTGTCGGCCACGACGCCGGGCGCGTCGACGTACTGCTGCTCCAGGTGCACGCGCAGGCGCGCGGTATCGACGACCTGGCCGCCCAGCGCGGGAGCGTTCACGGCGGCCACGCGGCGGGGCGCCCCGGGCAGCGGCGTCGGCGTCGCCTCGCCGGCCCAGGTCAGCCAGTAGGTGGCTTCGGACGCGTAGGGGTGGTCGTAGTGCTCGAGCGGGAGGGCGCCCGGCGTGAAGCGGTCCAGCCAGGCGCTGGTGCCGACGCCGTAGAAGCGGATCTCGTCGTCGAGATTCCATTCGCCGTCGCCGCCGTCGCGCACCTCGATGGCCACCTCGTTGAGGCGCACCCGCTCGGCCTGCAGCGAGTCGGGGTACTCAGGGTCCATTTCCAGGGCGCGACCGCCGCCCCGGTACAGCCGCAGCTTGGCCGGATCCACGTCGCCGGCCGCCACACCGTAGCCCAGCAGTTGCTGGCCGGTGACGCGGTACAGACCGGTCTGCGTCAACGTCAGTCTCACCCAGCGATTCGTGGCCGCGAACGGATCGAACGGCAGGGCCTTGGCCGCCGCCCGCGCGGGCGCCGTCTCGCGAGACCCCAACCGCAGCGACGCGTACAGGCCGCCGTTCACGACGTCGTCCGGGACCGGCTCGTCCAGGACCTGCCGCGCGCGTGCCGCCGCCCCCAGGCGTTCCGCGTAGGGCGCCGCGGTCGGGTGCCGCAGTTCCAGCACCACGGCGGCCGGCACGCCGCCGCCGGCCGCCAACTCCACCGAGCATCCCGCCAGCGGCACGCCGCGGTGCACCGCCGGCGCGTGGGCGCGGGCCAGCGCGCCGGGTTCGAGCGCCAGATCCGGCTCGCGCCACCAGCGCGCTTCGATCACGTCGAGTTCGGGCACGGCGCGCGTCGGCACCGCCACGGACAGGTCCAGCCGCGGCGGCAGCAGCAACTGCCGGCCGCCGAGGCCGTCATCCAGGTCATCGACCACCGGCGCCCGCGCGAACTCGATCGTTTCCCAGGTCACCACCTGCCAGTCTTCCGGCGCGCTGACGACGGGGAAGTCCACGCGCAGCACGGTCCGGTCCGCGGTCTCGCTCACCACGCGCACGATCGGCTCGCCCATCACGGCCGCCGGCACGCGGGCGGTGCCGAGCGGGGCCTCATCCGCGCGCGCGGCGCCCGCGTCCGCCAGCCCCAGCAGCGCGAAGCAGACCGCGAAGAGCGCCGCCTGCACCGCCAGGTTGCGCGGGCCCAGCGGTCGCCCGTGCCTGAGCAGACCCGTGTGCGTCGGAAAGACGAACTGGTCGCGACGCAGCTTGCCCAGCTTCTGGAAGAGGTTCTCGAGGTCAGGCAGCATACCGGCAATCCCCCCGCAGACGGCGGCCCAGCTCGCGAACGGCATGACCAGCAGCAGGAGCAGCGCGGCGATCCCGCCACTCAGTTCCAGCCGCCAGTCCGGATGATCGTAATGCGGCAGCATGTCGAGCGCCGCGTGGGACGCCAGGCCGGCCAGGGCGCCCAGCCCCACCGACCCGGTCAGCCCGCCGGCCAGCGCCCCGGCCGCGAAGTGCGTGAACAGGCACATGCCGCTACTTCCCGTCCCCGCCCGCGGCGGGAATCGGCTGCGCCTCGTCCGGCAGCATCAACGGGATCCCGTCCTCGACCCGGTAGCGCACGGCACAGGCCCGGCAGTGCAGCCAGGCGTGCGCCGCGTCGGGCACGACCGGCTGCCGGCAGAGCGGGCAGGCCAGGATCTCCAGGAGCTTGGGGTCGAGCATGGTGTCGGGCCTCCGCTTTCGGTTCAGGGGTCGTCCGCGTCCGCGCCCGGGCAGTCCCGGCCGGCGGGCGTCGTGGCCGGCCGCCCGGGCGACAGTGCGCCAGCGTCCGGCATCATAGTACGATCGCTGCCGCCTGCAAACAGGTCACTTCCGCCCCGGCGGCAGGCCAGCGGGCGCCCCGGCTCCGGGCAACGAAACGGGCCGGTCCGGGGCAGGGTCCCCGAGGCCGGCCGGAGCGGCTTGCGGATTTTCGAAGCGGTTGGCAACAGTCATGATACCGGGCGGCGCCCGGAGTGTCAAGCCCGCGGGCCCGCGCCGCCGCCCGCAACGGCCGCCCGGCGCCTGCCCGTCAGGCCTGACCGGCCTGCTCGCGCAGGCCGTTTCAGTCGCCGCCGGCTTCCTCCCAGACACCCATGCCCAGGTACTTGCGCAGGCGCCGCTCGAGCAGTTCGCCGGGCGGCAGCGGCTCCAGCTCGGCCAGCGCGTCGAGGATGGCCGCCTTGACCGACATCGCCACGGCCTTGTGGTCGCGGTGGGCGCCGCCGATGGGCTCGGCGATGACGCCGTCGATCACCCCCAGTTCCAGCGCGTCGACGGCCGTCAGCTT
>VGXH01000359.1 GCA_016873405.1 bacterium | reverse complement strand
GGCAGCGTTCGCGCGCCTCGGCCCGCATCAAGCAGTACATGGGCAACCCCGAGGCCGCGGCCAGCGCCTACGCCCTGCACGACTACCGCATCGCCGACGAGCTGGGCGGCGAGGACGCCTGGCGCGACCTGAGCGAGCGCGCCGGCCGGCGCGGCCTCCGCCTGGCCAGCGACATGGTGCCCAATCACATGGGCATCGACAGCCGCTGGGTGGTCGAGCACCCCGAGTACTTCCTGCAGCTGCCGCAGCCGCCCTACCCGGCCTACCGCTTCACCGGCGGCGACCTCTGCGACGCGCCCGGCGTCGCGGTGCGCGTCGAGGAGGGTTACTGGACCCGCACCGACGCCGCGGTCGTGTTCCAGCGCGTCGACGAGCACACGGGCGGGGCGCGCTACATCTACCACGGCAACGACGGCACCAGCATGCCGTGGAACGACACCGCCCAGCTCGACTTCCTGCGCGCCGACGTGCGCGAGGCGGTGAGGGGCGTCACCCTCGACGTGGCGCGGCGCTTCCCGATCATCCGCTTCGACGCGGCGATGACGCTGGCCAAGAAGCACTACCAGCGGCTGTGGTTCCCCGCGCCCGGCGACGCCGGCGCCATTCCCTCGCGCGCCAAGCACGGCCTGACGCGCGAGCAGTTCGACGCCGCCATGCCGGTGGAGTTCTGGCGCGAAGTCGTCGACCGCGTGGCGAAGGAAGCGCCCGACACCCTGCTGCTGGCCGAGGCCTTCTGGCTCATGGAAGGCTACTTCGTGCGCACGCTCGGCATGCACCGTGTCTACAACAGCGCCTTCATGAACATGCTCAAGATGGAGGACAACCAGAAGTACCGGCAGACGCTCAAGAACGTGCTCGAGTTCAGCCCCGCGGTTCTGCAGCGCTTCGTCAACTTCATGAACAACCCGGACGAGCGCACCGCCATCGAGCAGTTCGGCAAGGGCGACAAGTACTTCGGCTGCATGCTGCTGATGGTGACGCTGCCCGGACTGCCGATGATCGGCCACGGCCAGATCGAGGGTTACACCGAGAAGTACGGCATGGAGTACCGCCGCGCCTACTGGGACGAGCAGGCGGACGAGGACCTGATCCGGCGCCACGAGCGCGACATCTTCCCGCTGATGCGGCGGCGCGGCGTCTTCTCCGGCGCCGAGAACTTCGCGCTGTTCGATCTGGAGAGCGACGGCGGCTGGGTGGACGAGAACGTCTTCGCCTACGCCAACCGCGGCGCCGCCGGCAAGGCGCTGATCGTCTACAACAACTGCTACGAGGGCACGAGCGGGCGCCTGCGCCTGGCGGCGGCCGTCAACGTCGGCAGCGCCGAGCAGCCGCACCTGGTGCGCCGCTCGCTGGTCGAGGCCCTGGACCTGGACACCGCGCCCGGCGCCTGGCACGTGTTCCGCGACCACCTGGACGGGTGCGAGTACCTGCGCACGGGCGAGGAACTGGCCCGGGGCGGACTGCACGTGACGCTGCGCGGCTACCAGGCGCGCGCGCTGGTCGACTGGCGCCGCGTCCACGACACCGACGGCACGTGGTCGCGGCTGGCGGCGCAGCTCGGCGGCGGCGGCACGCCGGACCTCGGCCGCGCGCGGCGCCGGCTGCAGCTCGAGGGCGAGCTGGCGGAGGTGCGCGCCTGGTTTGCGCCGGCGCTGCTGTCGTGGCTGGAAGCGGCGGTCCTGCCCGCGCCGCCGGATCAGGCAAGCCGCGCGGCGGAGGCGCCGACGCTGCCGGGCGGCGCCGCGGAATCCGGGGCGGCGGCCGCCCTGCCGCGCGGCCTGACCCGGCTGCCCGCGGGCCTGGCCTCCCTGGCGCGCTCCCTCGGCGAGTTGCCCGCGGCCCTGGCTGCCCTGGCAGGGGATCCGCGTCTGGGCGAGCGCACGCGCACGGACCTCGCGACCTGGGCCGGCGGCCTGCCCGGCAGCCGGACGCTGGAGATCGTCTACCTGGCGTCCGTGCTGCGGCGCGTCCGCGACCCGGGCGCCGCCGGCGAGAAGGCGCGCGCGCCGGTGCCGGCTGGCGACGCCGATCTGGTGGCCGAGGAGATCGCGCAGGTTCTTCGCGAGTGGTCGGGCCACGCCTATCAGGCGGAACGCGACGCCGGCCTGGCCTGGGCCCTGGCGCGGGCGGACGACGCGGTGCGCGCGCTGGCCGTCGGCCGGGTCGACTGGCTGCCGAGCGCCCTGGCCCGCCCCGATTTCGCCGGCGCCGCCGGCGTCAACCTGCACGACGGCGTGGCGTGGTTCGGCAAGGAGGAGCTCGAGTCGCTCCTGCAGGCGATGCTGGTCGAGGCGCTGGTGACGGCCCCCGGCGCGGCGGCACCGGGCGCCGTGGGCACGCCCGCGGGCGACGGGCCCGCGGTTCCGCTCCTGGTGGCCCTTCTGGACGCGCGCTCCCTGGCCCTGGAGGCGGCCGCCCGGGCGGGCTACCGCCTGGACCGGCTGGCCGGGGAATTGTCCGGCCGCTGACCCGGCCGGGTCGCCGGACGCCGGGTCTTGTGATATGAGCAGATCCGTGGTATGATCAGGCAACGATGCGGCGTCCGGATCGACCGGATCGCCGCGCACCCTGTACGACGGATTTCCCGCCAGCAAACCCGGGTGAGACATGCGCCGGCATCAACCGCGACCGAAGCTCCTGCTCCCGGCCTCCCCGTGCCGCAGCCGGCTCCTGGCGGCGCTGGCCCTGCTGCTGCTGGCCGGTCCCGGCGCCGCCGCCGTCGGCATCGGCACCAGCCCGCCGGCCGTCATCGACACCGTGGCGCCCGATCTGGCGCTGGATCCCCTGCCCCCGCATCTGCTGCTCCAGGGCGGGCAGAGCGTGGCCTTCCACTGGACGACCGCCGACAGCCACCCCGGGACCACGGCCGCCGACTTCACGGCGCAGGTGATCGACGGCGCCACGCCGCTGGCGACGATCGACTACCTGGCCGACTTCGCCGACGCCACCTGGACCTGGGAAGCGCCCGAGATGTCGTCCGGCTATCTGCACGCGCGCGTCACCTGCCGCGACGCGTTCGGCAACACGACCACCGCGCGCACGGACGATTTCTCGGTGATCCTCTCGACCAGCGATACGCCGTTGCCGGGCCTGCCCGCGCGCGTGATCCTCGACGGGGCCAGCCCGAACCCGTGCAATCCGCGCACGGTCATCCGCTTCAGCCTGCCGGCGGC
>VGXH01000358.1 GCA_016873405.1 bacterium | reverse complement strand
CAGCAGGAAACCCAGCCGTTCGTCGTCCAGGATGCCGTCCACCGCGCGCGAGATGCCGGTCGGGTCCGCGGGCAGGTCGTGCTCGACCAGTTGCCGCGTCAGCAGGTCGATCAGCGCCCCGCGGTCGGCCGCGCGCGCCGCCTCGATGATCCAATCCGCGTTCATCGCGACTCCTTCGCTGCGCCTCAGCGCACCAGCGACCGCAGCACCGCCAGCGGCGCCGGCGGCTGGGCCAGCGCCAGCGCCAGCAGCCCGGTCACCTCCTCCGAGCGCAGGGGCAGCGCGGCGGCCGCCGGGGCCGTGAACCAGCCGGCGCGCAGCGTGTGCTCGTCCGGCTCGTTCTTCGGCGCGCGGTCGTCCGCCGGGTGCGCGGAGAACAGCACGCGCACGCGGGCGCCGCCGCTCTCCATCACGACGTGCTCCACGCGGTAGACGCCGTCCAGCACGACGTCCAGGCCGGCCTCCTCCCGCACCTCGCGCAGCGCCGCCTCGTGCAGCGACTCGCCCGGCTCCACGCGCCCGGCCGGCACATACCAGCCGCCGCCGTGGTCCCGCTCCTCGACCAGCAGGAACTCCTCGCCGCGGCGCACCACGACCAGCGCGTAGAACCAGGCCGGCATCGGCTCGCGCCGCCGGCTGCCGGGCCGTCCCGCGGGGTTCACTCGGGGTCCCCCGCGCAGGCCGCCCGCATTACGGCCAGGTACGGCGCGATGTCGGGGGCGATCACGGGCCGGGCCGTGTGGTACTCCACGCCCGTCACGCCCAGGTCGCGCAGGGTGTCCGCCACGCGCGCGGCCATCGCCGCCGCTTCGCGCTCAGCCAGCAGGTGGTCGTACCAGGGGATCGGCGCCTCGGCCGGCAGCAGGCCGAACTCGCCCGAGAGGATGTGCAGCGGCCGGTCGGAGGCGCGGCCGGCCGCCCACAGCGCGCGCAGGCGGTCGCTCAGGTAACGCTCGACCGCCGGCAGCGGGTCCGCGTCGCGGCGCTTGGCCGCGCTGCAGTACGAGCAGAGGATCCTCATCGCGCCACCGCTTCCTAGTCGAAGTCGAAGATCTCCGACAGCAGCGACTTCTTCTTCTTGTAGGGCTTGCCGTAGGGATGTCCGCCCGGATGCGGGGCGCCGTACGGGGCGCCGCCGTGCGGCTGCCCGCCTTGCGGGTACATGTCGCGCCGGCGCCGGTCGTCGTCGTCATCGTCGTCGTCGCGATAGGGCCGCGGGGCCGCCGACTGCGAGCGCTCGATGATCTTGTCCAACTCGCCGCGGTCCAGCCACACGCCGCGGCACTGCGGGCAGTAGTCGATCTCGATCCCCTGGCGGTCGGCCATCACCAGCTTGGTCGTCGGGCACGCGGGGCAGTTCATGGGCGTTATCTCCTATTTCGGCCGCGCGGCGGCCAGTCCAGCCGGCGCTCTGAATCAGCAGGGCCGGTCGCGCCCAAATCTAGCACGACCGGCCCGCCTTTGCCCGCTCGTCGGGACTCCTGTGGTCAGCTCGGAAGCACCGACACCGTCTGCCACGGGAAAGTCGTCACATCCACAACCAGCAGGCGGAACGACTGGCCGGCGGTACCCAGCGAGCCGCCCGCCACCGCGAACGCACGCTGACCCGCCGTCAGCGACAGGTTGAACTTCGCCACGGTGACGGTGCTACCGGCCGCCGCCACGCCGATGGTCACGGCGCCGGCGCCCAGCTCCAGGCCCGACCCCGCCGAGGCGTTGCCGAACGCCAGGCCGCTCAGCGCCGCCACCGGCGTGAACGTCATGCCGGAGACCGTACCGACATCGACGGTCGGCGCGTCCGGCGACGCGTGCATGACCCGCACGCGGGCGCCGGCCGCCGAGGTGAACTCGTCCCGCAGGGGCAGCACCGTGAACGCCCGGGTCGCATTCGCCACGTAGCCCGAGGCGATGGCCAGGTAACGTTCGCCGGCCAGCAGCGTCGGCGTGGTGTAGGCGGCCACCAAGGCACCGCCCGCCGCCGGCAGCACATCCAGACCGACGGTGCCCGGCGCGACCTGCAGCGGCGCCGACAGCGCACCGAAGGCCAGGCTGTTGACGATCGTGGTCGACGTGCCCGCCAGGTTCAGCTTGACCGCCGGCGCGTCCGGCGAGGCATGCAGCACGAAGACCGTCGGATTCTGCCGGATCAGGCCGATGGTGCCGGTGGGCCCCACCGCGAGCAGGCCGAAGCCGTCCGCACTGCGCGGCAGCTTGCCGAGCAGACCGGTGGCGATGACGAAGATCTCACCGCCGCTCGGCAGGGCCGGCGTGGTGAAGGCCGTCACGCGGGCCAGCGGAGCGCCGGCCCAGATGCCGATGGCCAGCGGCGAGCCCGCCGGCAGAGCCACTCCGGCGCCACCGGTGTCGGCGAAGCGCGCCAGCGAGGCGATCTCAGGCGTGCCGTCGTTGCCCACGTCCACCGCCACGGTCGGCGCGTCGGCCGACGCGTGCACGACGCGAACGATCGCGTTGGCGGCGCCGGGGGCCGAGAACGACTCGGCCATCAGCAGCACGCGCAGCTTGTCGGCCGCGGCGCTCGAGCCGGCCAGGCCGGCCGCGATCGCCGTGATCCTGGCTCCCTCAGGAACCGTGACCGGGCCCGTCTGGAAGACGGGCGCCGAAGAGGCCGACGCCCCTGCCGGGCGCAACTGGATGTTGTACACCCCGGGCGCCAAATCGAGATAGGCGCTCGTTGCGGTGTACGGCACGTTGCTCAACAGGGGCGCGGCCACGCCCTCGGCATAGATGTCCACGTTACCGGCGTCCGGCGAGGCGTGGACCACGCGCAGTTCGGCGCCATCGCCCATCGGCGGGCCCGTGGGATCGTCGTCGTCGTCCGAGCAGCCCGTCAGGACCACGGACATGGCCAGCAGCGAAGCCAGGCCCAGGGTTTTCAGCTTGCGGTTGAACATGTCATCGCCTCCTACAGGTCGCCGGGGATGAGGACGGTGTCGATCACGTGCACGACGCCGTTGCTCGCCACGATGTCGGCCTTGATCACCTTTGCGCCGGACACCTTCACGCCGTTGGTCGCGTCGATCGCGAGCTTGCCGCCGTCAAGGGTGTCAGCGCTCTTCAGCTTCACGACGTCGGCCGCGCGCACATCGCCGGACACGACGTGGAACAGCAGGACCTTCTTCAGCTTCTCGGGATTGGCCAGCAGACCCTCGACCGT
>VGXH01000357.1 GCA_016873405.1 bacterium | reverse complement strand
GTTTGCAGAGTGGCGAAACTGCAGAGTCGAGTGGCGGCTGCGGACACGGTGGGCGAGCGACTGGCGAGCGAGCGACTGGCGGGCGAGCGACTGGCGAGCGAGCGACTGGCGGGCGAGCGACTGGCGAGCGAACGACTTGCCGAAAGCGGAGCGGCGGACCTGTGGCGCAGGTCCGCCGCTCCCTTGTTCCGGGGGCCGCCCCCGCCGGGCCGCTGATCACCGCCGCGTGCGGGCGATCGCGCCGGCCTCGCGCACGGGCAGGCGGCCGGATGCACGCAGGCGCCGGGCGTGCTCGCCGAGCGTCAGGAACGATCCGTCGCTGAGGATGCGTTCCAGCTTCACGGGCATGGAGTCCTGCCGCGCCTGGGAACGCAGCCGCATCAGCGGCGACAGCCGCGCCCCGGGCCGGTAGTCGTCCATCTCCCACGGGTGCAGGTAGACGATGGCCGGCACGCCCTGCGCGCGGGCCCGCGCCCGCAGGAACCGGAACGCCGGCCAGGGCAGCAGCCGCAGGTAGCCGCCGCCGGAGAACGGCACGTTGCTGCCCAGGCAGCGCCAGGTCGGCATCGGGATCACGACCAGCCCGTCCGGGCCGGGCCCCAGCCGGAACGGCGTGCGCGGCGAGCCCGGCTGCCCGTAGCGTGGATGTCGCACCGGGAAGAGCGAGCAGTCGTAGCGGAAGCCCAGCCCGGCCAGGACCGTCAGGTAGGAATGGACCGGCGGCGTGAGGCTGAAGCTGGGCGCGCGGTAGCCCTCCGGCCGCTCGACGCCGGCTTTGGCCAGGGCCGCCAGCGCCCGTTCGCCGTCGGCGCGGAACTCCTCGCGCGTCAGATGGAAGACCTCCGGGTGGCCGTAGCTGTGGCAGCCCACCTCGTGGCCGCGCCGCGCGATCTCGCGCACCAGATCGGGGAACCGCTCGGCCGTCCAGCCCAGCACGAAGAAGGTGGCCTTCACGCCGTGGCGATCCAGGAGGTCGAGGCAGCGGGCCGTGCCGCGTTCGACGCGCAGGTCCTGCCCGTCCCACGTCCCGGGCCGCACGTGGTCCAGGTAGTTGTGCCCGTGGAACCACTCCTCGACGTCGATCGTGATGATCGTCGGCGCGGCGGCGGCGTGCGCGTTCATGGCTCCTCCCGCGGCGTGGCCACGCAGGCGAACTGCAGCCAGCGCATGTCGGCGCAACGCCCCAGCGTGAGCAGGTCGAACAGCTTGAACTTCAGCGAGCCGGTCGGGTTGATGCCCTGCATCCGTTCCACGACGAAACCCTCGTCCGCCAGCAGCCGCCGCAGGCTGCTGCGGGTGTAGAAGCGCAGGTGCGTGCGGTCGAGGATGCCCTCGTCCACGTAGTCCCAGCGCCCGTGCACAGCCAGGTCCCACACGTTGAAGAAGTAGCGCACGTTGGGCAGCGAGGCCACCAGCGCGCCGCCCGGGCGCAGGATCCGTCGCGCCTGGCGCAGCAGCGGCGCCGGCTCGGCCAGGTGCTCGAGCACGTCGTTCAGCACGACGCAGTCGAAGCGCGCGTCCGGCAGCTCTGTCGTTCGCGCGACGGCGTCGCCGACCAGCACCTCGTCGAGGGTCCGGCGGGCGAGCGCGGCCGCTTCCGGCAGCAGCTCCACGCCCCAGATCTCCAGCGCGCGACCGGCGCGCGCGCCGCGAAGCGTGGCGGCGAACGCGCCGGCACCGCAGCCGACGTCCAGGACCGCCGCCGCCCGCGGCGGCACGAACGGCTCCATCTCCCGCCGCGGGTGGGGTGCCCGTAGTAGCCTGAATTCTCGGCCGGGGACATCGGAAATCCTCCTGTGGGCCGCGGCGCGGGCGCGGGCGCCGCGTCCGCCAAGGTCGTCCCGGCGGCCGCGGGCCGCCACCGCGGGCGCGATCAACTGTGGACGCGCCGCTCCGGTCGCCGATAATCGTGCCGGTGCCGACGCCACCGCAACCGGAAAGGACCCCCATGGACGCCGACACCTTCCCCGCCGGGACGCTGGTCCCCTCGCGCCTGGCCGCCGACCTCTTCACCGGCCGCACGCCCGGCGGCCTGCGCGTGATCGTGCGCCGCGACGCGCGCAGCCCGGTCGCGGTGTGCAACGTGTGGGTCGCCGCCGGCTCGAACCGCGAGCCGGAGGCGCTGCGGGGCTGGTCGCACGGGATCGAGCACATGCTCTTCAAGGGCACGCAAAGGCGGGGTGAACGCGACTTCGCCCTCGAGGTCGCCGGCGCCGGCGGCACGGCCAATGCCGGCACCGGCTACGAGACGACCAACTACCACGTCACCGTTCCGGCGGACCGCCTGCCGGTGGCGATCGACCTGCTGGGCGACGCCCTGCTGCACTCCCGCTTCGACGAGGCGTCGCTCGACGCCGAGCGGCAGGTGCTGGTCCACGAGAACCATATGTACGACGACATCCCCTTCGGCTTCGGCGTGACGTGGCGCTGGGGACTGGAGCTGGCGTTCGACCGCAGCCCGTACCGCCACCCCATCGGCGGCAGGGACGAGATGCTGCTGTCCTGTCCGCGAGAGGCCATCGTCGGCTACTGGCGATCGGCCTACCGGCCGGCCAACATGGTCGCGGTCGTGGCCGGCGACGTGGATCCCGCCGACGCCTTCGACCGCCTGGCGGCGGCGTTCGACGCGGCCGGCGATGCCGCGGCGCCGGCCGTGGCCACCGGAGCGGCGTTGATCGCCGCGCCGCCGGTCGAGCCCCGGCGCTCGGCGCCGCGCCTGCGCGTCGAGCGGGGGGAACTCAAGAAGGCGTACGCGAAGTTCGTCTTCCCCGCGCCGGGCGACGACGCCGGCCTGGACCCGGTGCTGGCGGTGTGCCAGCGCGTGCTCAACGACGGGCGCAGCTGCCGGCTCTATCGCCGGCTGCAGGAGGAGCTCAAGCTCGTCGATGAGTTCACGGTCATGACCGAGACCGGCCCGCGCGAGGGCGTGGTGCTGGTGGATCTGGAGACCTCGGTCGACAGGCTCTCGGGCGCGGTCCGCGAGTGCGCGCGACTGCTCGGCGAACTCGCGCGCGCGCCCGGCGAGGGCGGCTGCACGGCCGACGAGCTGGCCCGCGCCGCGCGGCGCACCGCGCGCTCGCACCAGTTCGGACTGGAGACGGTGCAGGGCCAGGCCGCGTCGCTCGGCCACCACGCCCTCGCCGACGACCTGCCCGCGGCGTTCGCGTTCCCGGCGCGCGTCGCCCC
>VGXH01000356.1 GCA_016873405.1 bacterium | reverse complement strand
GGGGATGCGATCGCAGTTAACCGATCGTCAGCGAATTGTAAAAATCGTTCGATCGTATGCATGCCCCGGCTTATCCCCCAGGCGCGGCGTCGGCGGTTCAAGCCGTTGCCGCCGGGCGAGATCCGGTCGCGGCGGCCCAGCCGCCGGTTGCCCCCGTCGCCGGTGTGCGCGATCATAGCCCGAGCGAGTTCCCCAACCGCGGTCGGGTTCCGCGTTGGCGCCCGACGCCGCGCGGGGCCGGGCCTGGAGGCATGGACATGGCGGGTTGCGGCGAGGCCGGCAAGCGCGACGCGGGCACGCGCTCGGACTGCTGGGTCGGCGTCGAGTTGCGGTCCACCGGCGGCATCCAGCTGGAATTGCGGAGCAAGGTCGCGGCGCTCTACGGAGAGGCGATCCGCTCGCAGGCGCAGGAGGGCTGCCGCGCGCTGGGCGTGTCGCACGCGATGGTGGAGGTCGTCGATGCCGGCGCCCTGCCGTATGTGCTGGCGGCGCGGCTCGAGACCGCCGTCAGGCGCGCCGGCCACCTGCCGCCGGCGCCGTGGCTGCCGCCGGCGCGCGCCGGCGGCGACCGTCCCTCCGGGCGCGACCGCCTGCGCCGCAGCCGGCTCTACCTGCCGGGCAACGAGCCGAAGTTCTTCCCCAACGCCGGGCTGCACGGGCCGGACGGGCTGATCCTCGACCTCGAGGACTCGGTGGCTCCCGCCGAGAAGGACGCCGCGCGCGTGCTCGTGCGCAATGCGCTGCGCACGCTGGATTTCCACGGCGCCGAGCGCATGGTCCGCATCAACCAGGGCGAGCAGGGCCTGGCCGACCTCGAGTGGATCGTCGGGCACGGCGTGCAGCTGGTGCTGGTGCCGAAGGTCGAGGACCCGGCCCAGGTGAGGGCCGTGGCCGCGCGCATCGACGCCCTGAGCGCCGGCGGTCCCGAGGTCCTGCTCATGCCCATCATCGAGTCGGCGCTCGGCGCCTGGCGCGCGTTCGAGATCGCCGGCGCCGACCCGTCGGTCGTGGCCCTGGCCATCGGCCTGGAGGATTACACCGCCGACATCGGCGCCCAGCGCACGCTGGCCGGGACGGAGTCGTTCTGGGCGCGCGCGCAGGTGCTCAACGGCGCGCGCGCGGCCGGCGTGCAGCCCATCGACACGGTCTTCAGCGACGTCGCCGACATGGACGGCCTGCGCGCCTCCGTGCTCGAGGCGAAGTCGCTGGGCTTCACGGGCAAGGGCTGCATCCACCCGCGGCAGGTGGCCGTCGTCCACGACGCCTTCGCGCCGGCGCCCGACGAGGTGGACCGGGCCGTGCGCATCGTGCGCGCCTTCGAGGACGCGCAGGCCCGCAGCCTGGGCGTGGTCAGCCTGGGCGCCAGGATGATCGACGCGCCGGTGGTCAAGCGCGCCCTGGCCACGGTCGACCTGGCCGTGCGCATGGGCCGCCTCGAAGCCGACTGGCGCGAGACGCCGCCGGCGCCGCCCCCCGCGTCGGCCACCAGGGCGACCGGAGGTGGCGAATGAGCCGCCTGGTCCGCAACGCCGCCGGGCGCCTGGTGCCGACGGAGATCAACGGCGCGCCGGCCGTGCCCTTCGCCGGCGTGGGCCGCCATCTGCCGACGGGCCGCCGCGCCGCGCCGCCGCTGCGCAGCTGCAGCGACTACCCCGCCGACGGCGACAAGACGGTCGAATCGCTCAAGCAGGCCCTGGTCAACGCCGGCCTGCGCGACGGCATGACCATCTCCACGCACCATCACCTGCGCGACGGCGACCGCGTGGCCGGCCTTGTCTTCGCCGCCGCCGCCGAGCTGGGCGTCAAGGACCTGCGCTGGTTCCCCAGCGCCAGCTTCCCCTGCCACGAGGGCATGATCGCCCACATGGAAGCCGGCGTGATCCACCACATCGAGGGCTCGCTGAACGGCCCGCTCGGCGACTACTGCACCGAGGGGCGGATGCGCGGCACGGCCGTGCTGCGCAGCCACGGCGGGCGCTGGCAGGCGATCCAGGACGGCGAGGTCCAGATCGACATCGCGGTCATCGCGGCGCCGACGGCCGACCCGTTCGGCAACGCCACCGGCGACCGCGGCCCGGCCGCCTGCGGCCTGCTGGGCTTCGCGCTGGCGGACAGCCAGTTCGCCGACCACGTCATCGTCGTGACCGACAACCTGGTGCCCTTCCCCTGCATCCCCTGGCAGATCCAGGGCAACCACGTCGACCAGGTCGTGGTCATCGACTCGATCGGCGACCCGGCGAAGATCGTCTCGGGCTCGACGCAGGTTACGAAGTCGCCGGACCGGCTGCTGATCGCCGAACTGACGGCGCGCTTCTGCGACGAGGCCGGCATCATCCGCGACGGCTTCAGCTTCCAGGCCGGCGCGGGCGGCACGGCGCTGTCGTTCGGCATCTTCCTGCGCGACATCATGCGCGAGCGCAAGGTCAAGGCGCGCTTCGTCCGCGGCGGCTCGAACCAGTACCTCGTCAGCATGCTGGAGGAGGGGCTGACCGACTACATCCTGGACGGCCAGACCTTCGACCTCGACGGCGTGCGCTCGCTGCGCGAGAACCCGGGGCACGTCAACACCTCGCCGTTCACCAGCTACAACTGGCACGGCAAGGGGAACTTCGCCTCGCTGCTCGACTGCGTCGTGCTGGGGGCCACGGAGGTGGACCTGGGCTTCAACGGCAACGTCGTCACGCACAGCGACGGACGGCTGCTGCACGGCATCGGCGGCTGGCAGAACTGCCTGGCCGGCAAGTGCACGATCCTGCCCATCCCCAGCTTCCGCGACCGCATCCCCGTCATCGTGGACCGGGTCACGACGCTGTGCGGGCCGGGCGAGCTGATCGACGTCATCGTGACCGAGCGGGGCATCGCCATCAACCCGCTGCGGCGCGATCTGGTCGAGGCGCTGCGGGGCAGCTCGCTGCCGATCCGTTCCCTGGCCGAGATCAAGGCCGAGGTCGAGGACCTCTGCGGCGGGCCGCCGGCCAAGCCCCGCCTGACCGACAAGGTCGTCGCCGCAATCAAGTGGGTCGATGGCACCGTCATCGACGCGGTGTGCCAACTGGAGAAGTAGCCGGGAGGGACAGGCATGAGCCAATCGAACGGACGCGGAGCCGGCGCCATCGCGCTGGGGATCTTCCTGGGCCTGGCCGCGCTGGGCCTGCTGCTGGGCCGCGGCGCCCTGCAGGTGCGCGCGCTGGACCG
>VGXH01000355.1 GCA_016873405.1 bacterium | reverse complement strand
ATGATAGCAGCAACGGGTTCGGGTTTCAAAACCTGGTGCGATTGGTTACCATCGCGCCTCGCCACGCCCCGACCGGAGCCGCCGTGACCGACGAACCTCTTCCGACAGCCCCGGTTCCCTCCGGCGACGACCCCGGCGGCCGGACCCCGCCGCGAGGCGCCCGGCGGCCTTCGCTGCCGCCGGGGGCCCGGTTGCCGGCCGCCGCCGCCCTGGCCGCGGTCCTGGGCCACCTGCCGATGCTGGGCGCCTGGTGGTGCCGCGACGACTGGGGTCTGCTGGCCCGCGCCGCCGGACTCCTCGAGGAGCCGACGGGCCTGCCGGCGCGCTGGCTCAGCCAGCACCTGTACTGGCAGGCGACCTGGCCGGTGTTCGGGCTCGACCCGCTGCCCCACGCCTGGCTCCGGCTGCTGCTGCACGGCGCGGCGGCGGCGCTGGTCGTGCGCCTGGCCCGCCGCGGCGGCCTGGGCGAGCCGGCGGCCGCGGTGGCCGGCGCCGTGTTCGCCGCCTCGCCGCTGGCGTTCACGCCGTTGTACTGGGCGGCGGGAATCCAGGAGTTGCTGGCCTCGGTGCTGGCCCTTTGGGCAGTGGACGCCTGGCTGGGCGCGGCGGGACGGGGCGGTCGCGCGCTGGCCGGCGCGGTGCTGGCGGCGGTCGGCTCGCTGGCGGCCAAGGAGCCGGGCCTGGGCCTGGCCGTGCTGCTGGCCGGGCTGGCCTGGTTGTCGCCGGCTGGCCGACCGGGCGGTCGCCGGGCGACGGTCCTGGCCATCGCCGTGACTGCGGCCGCCGGCGTCGGCGCCGGCGCGCTGGCCTGGCGCCATTTCGACCACGCCCCCGGCGCGCCCTACGCCCTCGGGACGGCCGCGAGCACGGCCGCGAACCTGGCCCTCGCCGCGCGCTGGCTGGCGCTGCCCGGGCCGGTGGTGGACGCCCGGGCCTCGATCGCGGCGCTGGCCGGCGGGGCGCTGGTGCTCCTGGCCTGGGCCGCCTGGGGCGTCGTCTCGTGGCGCCGCGGGCGTCGGCTGGCCCTGACGGCGCTGGCCGGCTCGGTGCTGGCGCTGGCGCCGGTGCTGCCGCTGCGCCACCACCTGGCGCCGTACATGGCCTACCTGGCGGTGGCGGGCTGGGCGCTGGCCGTGGCCACGCTGGTGCCGGCGCGCCTGCCGCGGCCGCGCGCGGTCTGCGGCGCGGCGCTCGTCTGGGCGGCGGCCTGGGGCCTCTTCGTCACGGAGACCGTGCTGGGCCGCCGCAACGAACTGGGTCTGCCGGCGGACGACATCGTGCGGGCGACGAGCCTGTCCTGGGAAGCCCGCGCCGTGCTGTCGAACCTGGACGCCCTGGACGGGGGCCGACGCGTGCGCCAGCTCGTGCTCATGCAGGTGCCGGCCGGGCCCGGCGCGCTGGAAGAGGCGCGGCGCTTCGGCGAGCGCTGGGCCGGGCGCTCGGACCTGTACGAAGCCCTCGGGGGGCGGCTGGGGCCGGCCCTGCTGCTGCCGGAGGGCGTCGACTGCCGCTGGGCCAACGGGCTGGTCACCGCTCCGGACAGCGCGTTCGTGCTGGTGGAAACGGGCAGCGGCCTGCTGCCCTGGGGCCGCACCGGCCAGGCGGCGATGTACGCGGCGCTGACCGACATCGGGCTGGGCCACTTCGAACGCGGCCGCGGGCACCTGCTGCGCGCGGCCCGCCTGGGCGGCGCGTCGATGGCGTTCGCCTGCGACGCGGGACTGCTGCCGGTGCCCCTGGAACTGGCGCTGCAGCAGCGCGAGGCGTTCACCGACTGGACCGTGGGGCTGCTGGCCGCCGGCTCCTCGCGCTTCGAGGTGGGCGGACTGCAGGACCTCTACTTCAATCTGCTGTGCGCCTGCACGGGCCGCAGCCTGGAAGAGCTGACCCGCGGCAGCCGCGTGCTGCTGGCGGACGACCCGCCCGCGGCGCTCCCGCCGCGGCAGTGAGGAGCAGACATGGGCGACTTCCTCCAGCAGACCGCCGGCCCGTGGACGATGTACCAGGTGTGCGTCGGGCTGACGCTGGTCATCCTCGGCTTCGCGGCGAAGCTCGTCGTGGGCTTCGTGGTCGCGCGCCAGGTGGCGCGCCTGACGGCGCGAACCGAGTCGCGCGCCGACGACCTGGCGGTCGAGGCGGTCGTCAAGCCGCTGGGCGTGATCCTGCCGGTGACCGGCGTCTTCCTGGCCGTCCGCTACCTCGTCGCGCTGCAGCCGGACTGGACCTGGCTGCCGCAGGTCGACCGCGCGTTCCGGCTGGTCAGCATCCTGCTGGTCACCTGGACGGCGTTCCGGCTGGTCAACGCCGGCGCCGCCCTGCTGGCCGAGATGACGGCCAAGACCGAGTCGAAGCTCGACGACCAGCTGGTGCCGCTGGCCAGCAAGGGCGCCAAGGTCTTCATCGCCACGCTCGGGTTCGTGCTGGTCGCGCAGAACCTGGGCTACTCGGTGTCCGGGCTGCTGGCCGGCCTGGGCATCGGCGGCCTGGCGCTGGCGATGGCAGCCAAGGACACGCTGGCCAACCTCTTCGGCTCGCTGATGATCATGCTGGACCGGCCGTTCCGCGTGGGCGACTTCGTCACCTTCTCCGGGGGCGAGGGCACCGTCGAGGAGATCGGCATGCGCTCGACGCGCGTGCGGACGCCGGCCAAGACCGTGGTCTCGATCCCGAACCAGAACCTGGCCAACGCCACCGTGGAGAACCTGAGCCTGATGCCGCAGCGCCGCGTGCGCTTCAACCTGGGCGTCACCTACGACACCTCCGCGGCCCAGATGGAGGAGCTGGTGGCGCGCATCACGACGCTGCTGCGGGAGCACCCGGGGATCGAACCCGACTCGATCCTGGTCCGCTTCACGGAATTCGGCGCCTCGAGCCTGGACGTCCTGGTGCAGTACTTCACGGTGCCGGTCGAGCTGCCCCGCGCGCTGGAGGTGCGCGAGCAGGTGAACCTGCGGTTGATGCGGCTGGTGGAGGAGATGGGACTGTCGATCGCGTTCCCGACGCGGACGGTGCGCCTGGCGGGGGATACCGCGGCCGCGCGCCAAGGCGGACAGTAGCGCCCGCGCCATCCCGACTCCGGACACCAGATGGATTCTCAAGCCATCCTCTCAGCGGTCGAATATCCGGACAGGCATGTCCCCTGCTGATCCCGGGCGCCGCCAAGAGGTTCGGTATGCGCACACATGGTCCCGTCGCCGTGCCGGCCGGGCACGGCCGCAG
>VGXH01000354.1 GCA_016873405.1 bacterium | reverse complement strand
GCGTGTTCGAGGTGCTCAACATCGCCAGCGAGACCAACACGTTCTGGACCAGCGTGCGCCTGCCCATGGCGTTCGGGCTGACGCTGGTGTCGCTGTCGATCCTCTACTACATCGCCCCGGAGGCGAAGCAGCGCTTCCGCTGGATCCTGCCCGGTGCCATCACCGGCACCCTGCTGTGGATGGGCGCCTCCTCCGGCTTCCGCTATTTCCTGCGCAACTTCAACAGCTACGACATGACCTACGGTTCGATCGCCGGCCTGGTCATCCTCATGGTCTGGTTCTGGCTGTCGGGCCTGGTCTTCCTGCTGGGCGCCGAGGTCAACTCGCTGATGAAACGCATCGACGAAGAGCAGCACCAGCCGCTGCGCCCGCGGCGCTGACCGCCGCCGGGACGCGTGAAGGGAGTCCGTGATGGGCGAAGCCGTTCCGACCGTCACCTGCACCTGGACCGGCGGCCGCCAGTTCGTGCACCGCTCGCATACCGGGCACGCCCTGGTCACCGACACCCCGACCGAGTACGGCGGCGGCGGCACCGCGCCCTCGCCCATGGAACTGGTCGTGATGGGGCTGGCCGGCTGCACGGCGGTGGACGTGGCCAGCATCCTGGAGAGCATGCGCCGGCCGCTGCGCGGGCTGACCGTCACCGCCGGCTACGAGCGGGCGGACGAGCATCCGCGCGTCTTCACGCGCATCGCCCTGCACTACCGGCTGGAGGGGGACCTCGACCCCGCGCGCGTGCAGCGGGCCGTGGCCCTCTCGCAGGACAAGTACTGCTCGGTGTCGGCGATGCTGGCCGCCGGCGGCGTGGCGCTGACGCACGCGGTCGAGATCCTGCCCTGAGCCGTCCCCTGCGGGCACGGATGCGGCCGCCCGGCCGACCCACGCCGGGAGCGATCGCGCGCCCAATTGCCATTTCGACAGGTTTTTGGTAGACTCACGCGGATGCCGTGTTCGCCCGCATCGCCAGGTCTTGAGTCTGATTCCCGGAATCGACACTCAAGGGCCCCGGCCGCGTGGGCCCGCAATCGAAGCCGGTGCCGCGCGTCCGTCGCCCGGAAGCGCCCGCACAGCCGAGCGAGGGGATACCGTTATGCCACGCAAGTTCATGCCGCTGCTTCTGTTGGCCGTGATCGCGTCCGCGTTTGCCGCAGCCGCGCCGGCCTCTGCGTTCACCGTCGATCCCGGGTTGCAGGCCGCGCTCGCAGCCAAGAACGACAGCGGGCGCGTGCCGGTGATCCTGATCTTCGACGGGGACCACCGCGTCCCGGAGGACGTGCTGGGCGAGATCGACCGCGGCCGGCCCGACAAGCGCCGCGAGCAGGTCCTGGCCGCGCTCAAGCGCCGCCTCAAGAGCGCCGCCACCGGAGCGGTGGATGTGCTGGCGAACCCGGGATCCGGCGACGACGTGGCGAACGTGCGCGAGCTGTACATCGCCGGCGCCCTGTCGTTCGAAGCCAACGCGTCGATGATCGCCCGGCTCGCCCGGCTGGCCGGCGAGGGCGTGCTGTACCACGACGATCTGGTCGCCTCCTACGACGCGGCCCGCGCCGACCGGGCTCCCGACGGAACGGAACCCGAGTTCATGCCCGCGGCCACCGACACCGCCTGGGGTGTCAAGTATATCAAGGCCCACCGCGTGTGGAGCGAGCTGGGCTTCAACGGCACCGGCGTGGTCGTCGGCCACATCGACACCGGCGTCTGGCTGGCGCACCCCGACCTGGCCAGCCGCATCTGGAACAACGCGGGCGAGATCGTCGGCAACGGCATCGACGACGACGGCAACGGCTTCATCGACGACTGGCGCGGCTGGGACTTCGGGGATAACGACAACAACCCGAACGACGACTCGGCTTCGGCCGGCCACGGCACGCACACCGCCGGCACGGTCGTCGGCGACGGCACCGGCACGGTGCTGACGGGCGTGGCGCCGGGCGCGAAGATCATCCCGATCAAGGTCTGGAACAGCGCCGGCACGGGCGGCTCGCTCGGCACGGTGTGGGCGGCGGAGCAGTACTGCGTCGAGAACGGCGCGCGCGTCATCACGATGTCGCTGGGCTTCTCGGGTACGATCCCGGCCGCCTTCATGCGGGGCGAGCGCGACAACTGCGCCAACATCCGCGACGCCGGCGTTCTGCTGTGCAATTCGGCCGGCAACGACCACAACAACTACGATCCGCCGATCGAACTGGGCCTGACCGCGCGCGTGCCGGCGCCCTGGAACCCGCTGGCGGTGCCGTACTCGAGCCTCGGCGGCGTGCTGTCGGTCGGCGGCACGGGCTACAAGAGCAACGCGATCTACACCAGTTCGTCGTGGGGCCCCGCGAAGTGGAACGACGTGGACCCCTACAACGACTGGCCGTACCTGCCGGGAGCAGGATTGACCAAGCCCGACGTGGCGGCGCCCGGCGTCGGCGTCAACTCGACCGTGGTCGGCGGCGGCTACAGCGGCGACACCTGGAGCGGCACCTCGATGTCCTGCCCGCACGTGGCCGGCGTCGCGGCGCTCATGCTGCAGAAGAATCCGTCGCTCTCTCCCGCGGGCCTCGATTCGCTCATGGAGCAGACGGCGCTGGATCTGGGCGCGGTCGGCAAGGACAACCTCTTCGGCTCGGGCCTGGTCAACGCCCTGACCGCCGTCCAGGCGGTGCCGCTGGCCCAGCGCCCGGACATCGGCTGGGTGGCGGTGCTGCCCGAGCCGGCCGGCGACCGCGTGCTGGACCCTGGCCAGGTCAGCCCCATCGCCTTCCGGCTGCGCAACGCCAGCCAGACGGTCGCCGGCACCGCGGTGACGGGAGCGCTGGCCGTCGTCGCCAATCCGTGGGTGACGGTGGTCGACGGCTCGGCGGCGTTCCCGAACCTGCCCACCGGGGGCGGCACGGGCGACAACACGGCCGACACGTTCAGCCTGAGCGTGGCGGCCGGCGCGCCGCAGGGCTACGCCTTCACGATGCTGCTGACCGTGCAGGCGGCCGACGGCTTCCAGCGCACCTTCGACATCGACTGGTACGTGGGCCTGCCGGCCTACCGCACGCACGACCTGGGCGGGGTGGCCCTGACGGTGACCAGCCAGGGCATCATCGGGTACATGTCCGATGCCGGCGTCGAGGGCCACGGCATGAGCTATGCCGGCGGCAGCGGCGGCCTGTTCGTCGGGTCGTTCTGGGTGGGCGTCGACGCCAACTACGTCTGCGCTCGCGACTACAGCGGCACGACGCCCGAGACCTTCGAGTGGGTGGGGG
>VGXH01000353.1 GCA_016873405.1 bacterium | reverse complement strand
GCGAACATCCCGGAGGAGACGGCCTGGTACCTTCTGCGCTCGCGCAACGGCTGGGGCGAGGTGGCCCGCGCGACGCTCTTCTGCACGTTCGCGCTGCCGTGGCTCGGCCTGGTCTCGCGCTGGGCCAAGCGGAACCGCAAGGTGCTGGCCTTCTGGGCCGTTTGGATCATCGTCGCGCAGTGGGTGAACCTGTACTGGGTCGTCATGCCGGCCTACAGCGCCGAGGCCGTGTTCAGCCTGGTCTCGGTGGCGTGCTTCTTCGGCATCGGCGGCGTGTGGCTGGCGGGCGTGACGGGCCTGGCCATGGGCGGCTCGCTGGTGCCCACGCGCGACCCGAGGCTCGAGGATTCGTTGCGGTTCGAGAACGCCTGAGCGGGATGTCCTGACCACGGTGCCCCCGACGGCACCCGGGAGCGAAGAGATGGCTGCGGCCGACCCGAAAGCGAACAACGGCTTCAATGCCCCGGCGGTCGTGCTCTGCACGCTGGCCGGCGTCGTCTTCGTCGTGGCGCTGTCCCTGTTCCTGCAGGGCGGCTTCCTGGCCTCGCAGGCCCTCGAGACGAAGCGGAAGACCGAGACGCCGGTGAACGAGGCCCTGAGGGCGCTGGAGGCCGAGCAGGAGGCGCGCCTGCAGGAGGCGCCTCGCTGGCTCGACGAGCAGAAGACGAAGGCCGTGATGCCCATCGAGGCGGCGATGGCGCGGCTGGCGGCCGAGGCGGCGGTGCAACCCCTGCCCGTGGCCCCGGTGGCGGAGCCGACTGCCGGAAGCGAGGTACGGCATTGATCGCCAGCGCCAACCTTTCCAGCTGGCTGCCGCAGGCGGCCTCGACGCAGGCCGGCGGCGTGGACGCGGCCTTCTACGGCGTGTACGTGGCCGGCGCCTTCGCGGTGATCCTGGTGACGGGCCTGACCGTCACGTTCGTGCGGCAGTTCCGGCAGCGGCGCGGCGACGAGCAGGGCGCCCCCGGCGGGCGCGCCCACCCGCTGCTGCAGGGCCTGTGGGTGCTGTCCGCGGTGGCCATCGCCGTCTTCGCCTTCGCCGCGGGCCTGCCCGGGTTCCTGGACGCCAACGCGGCGCCCTGGCTGGCCTACCGCGTGCAGGTGGGCGCCAGCCACGAGGGCTTTCGTTTCACCTACCCGAACGGCCACGTGGCCGACACCCTTCACGTCGCCACCGGCCGCCCCGTGCGCCTGGACGCCGTGACCGCGGACGTGGTCCACTCGCTGCTGGTCCCGGCGCTGCGCGTCAACGAGCCGATCCTGCCGGGCCGCACGGCCCAGGCGTGGTTCACCGCGACGCTGCCCGGCACCTTCGACCTGCGCAGCGGCACCTGGGGCGGCGACAGCTACCAGGACCTGCGCACGGCCGTGGTCGCCCACGCGCCCGCGGACTTCGACGCCTGGATGACGCGCGTCTCGGACATCTTCGCCGGCCGCACCATGGAGCAGGCGGGCGAGCTGCTGTACGGCACCAAGGGCTGCCGCGCCTGCCACAGCCTGGACGGATCGCGGCTGGTCGGCCCGAGCTTCAAGAACATGTTCGGCCACGAGTTCGACACCCGCGAGGGCGCGCGGGTCACGGTCGACGCGGCCTACGTCAGGGCGTCGATCCTGACACCGAACGTCTCGGTCGTCGCCGGCTTCGAGCCCGTGATGACCCCGTACGAGGGCAAGATCACCGACAAGGAGATCGAGGCCATCACCGCCTGGCTGCGGACGCTCTCGGACAAGGGCGGCGCGCCGGCGGGCGCCGACTCGACCGGCGCGGCCCCGGCCGCGGCCGGGCTGCAGGTCTCGCAGGCCGCGCCTGCTACCGCTCAGGAGGGCAAGTAGATGAGCAAGGCCACGCATGCGGCCGGAGGCGCCAACTGGCTGGCCACCACCGACCACAAGCGGATCGCGCTGCAGTTCCTGTGGTGGACCTGCGGCGCCTTCCTGCTGGGCGCGATCTACGCCGTCATCCTGCGCCTGCGCGTCACCAGCGGCCTGATCGACCCGACGCTGTACCGGCAGATGCTGACGCAGCACGGCATCCTGATGGTCTTCCTGTTCCTGGTGCCCGCCATCCCCTCGATCCTGGGCAACTACCTCCTGCCGCTGCAGCTGGGCGCCGGCGAGCTGCGCCTGCCCTGGCTGACCCGGCTGTCTCTGCGCCTGCAGATGGCCGGCACGGTGCTGCTGATCGTCTCGATCATGCTGGGCGCCGTGGGGGCCGGCTGGTCCTTCGTCACGCCGCAGAGCCTGCAGGTCAAGGGCGCCTTCGTTTTGATGGCGCTGGCGCTGGTCTGCCTGGCCGGCGGCTGGCTGGCCACGGGCGTCAACTTCATCGTCACCGTGCATCATGGCCGCCGGCCCGGCCTGGGCTTCTTCCGGATGCCGATCCTCACTTGGGCGCTGTACCTGACCGCGTACGCGCTGGTCGTGGCCGGCACGCTGTTCGGCGTCCTGGTGATCTACCTGGCGGCCGCGCGCGGGAGCGCCACCGGTCCGTTCAGCGCCGGCGCCGATCCCCTGCTGTGGCAGGGCTACTTCTGGTTCGCCGTGCGGCCGCTGGCCATCTTCGCGCTGCTGCCGGCCGCCGGCGTCATCACCGAGGTCATCGCCGGCGTGGCGCGGCGGCCGGTCGTGGGCTATCGCACGGTCGTGGGGTCGCTCATCGCGCTGCTGGGGCTGGGCTTCGTGACCTGGGGCGTCAACCTGATCGGCGCCGGCCAGTCGCCCGCGCTCAGCTTCACGTTCGCGGGTCTGGCGCTGCTGACGGCGGTGCCGGTGGCGCTGCTGAGCTTCTCCTGGCTGTCGACGCTGTACCGCGGGGCCGTGGCCTGCGCGGCGCCGACCTCGTTCGTGGTGGCGTTCCTGCTCTGCGCCGGCATCGCCGTGATGAGCGGCCTGATGCTGTGCACGCTGTCGGCGGCGGACTACCTGGCGGGCACGGTGTTCCTGACCGCGCACCTGCACTACGTGATGATGGGCGGCGTGCTGACGGCCCTTCTGGCCGGGCTGCACTACTGGTGGCCGGTGATGTTCGGCCGCATGTACAACCCGCTGCTCGGGCGCCTGTCGGCCATCACCTACCTGCTGGGCCTGAACCTGGCGTTCCTGCCGCAGCTGATCGCCGGCGCGCGCGGGCTGGCCCGCGGGCTGGCCACGGTGCCGGCCGGCTACGGCGCCCTGGACGTGGCGGCCACCTGGGGCATGTGGATCCTGACGACGGGCCTGGTCATGATCATCGCCAACCTC
>VGXH01000352.1 GCA_016873405.1 bacterium | reverse complement strand
CTGAAGGAGTTCGCCAGCCGTATCGGGCGCGAGGTCACCGACGAGGAGTTGGAGGAGTACTTCGCGGCGCCCGTGGACGATATCCCTCACGGGGCCGCCGTCGAGTCCGAGTCCCCGTCCGCGGACGTCGACGCCGAGGCCGGCGCCGCGGATCCCGCCGCGACCGGCGATGAGCAGCGCTGACGGCGGAATCCGCCTGAATCGCGTCCTGGCGCGCGCCGGGCACGGCTCGCGGCGCTCCGCCGAGCAGTTGGTCCGCGACGGGCGTGTCGCCGTCAACGGCCGGCGCGTGGAGGACCTCGGGCGTCGCGTGGACCCGGCCGTCGACCGGATCACCGTCGACGGGCGCCCGCTCGATCTGCCCCCGGACCACCGCGTCTACGCCTTCCACAAGCCGCTCGGCGTGGTCTGCACGCTCAAGGCGCAGGCCGGGCAGTCGGCGCTCGCGGAGTGGCGGCGACGGGCCGACCTTCCGGACCGATTCGTTCCGGTCGGGCGCCTTGACCAGACGTCCTCCGGGTTGCTCCTTTGGACCGACGACGGGGACCTGAACGAGGCGCTGTGCCGGCCGCGCTCGGGGGTCTGGAAGACCTACGAAGTGGAGCTGGCGGCGCCGCTGCCGGAAGCCCTCCTGCCGACCCTGACCGGCGGCGGGATCACGCTCGACGGCCGGCCCTGCCGACCCTGCCGGCTGCGGCCGGGGTCGCGCGCGGACGGCCGGCACTGGCTGATCGAGCTGCACGAGGGGCGAAAGCGGCAGATCCGGCGCATGTTCGGCGCCGTCGGGCAGACCGTCACCGCGCTGCACCGCCTCGCGGTGGGACCGGTCCAGCTCGGACGCCTGCACCCGGGCGACTTCCGGCGCTTGACCGCCGAAGAGGTCAGCGGCCTGCGGCGGGCGGTCTACGGTGAGGGTGAACAGGGGGCGCGCCCGGGCCCGCGGAGGGGCGCCAGGGACGGCGGCTGAGACCCGTGTCGCGCCTCGGGGCGGCGCGGACGGGGCCGCGCAACCGGAGGCAAGCGATGGTCGACTTCACGAGCCTGTTCCGACCCGGAATCCTCGCCACCCGCCCCTACAGCCCCGGCAAGCCCATCTGCGAGGTCCGCCGCGAACTGGGCCTCGGTTCGGTCGTCAAGCTCGCCAGCAACGAGAATCCCGAGGGTCCGCTGCCCGCGGTGCTGGAGGCCATCGCCGTGGCCGCGCGCGACCTGAACCGCTATCCCGATTCGTCCGCCTTCCGCCTGGTGGAAGCGCTGGCGGCGCGGCTGAGCGTGCGCGCCGACGAGATCATCCTCGGGAACGGCAGCAACGAGGTCATCGACATCCTGATCCGGGCCCTGGTCTCGCCGGGCGAGAACGTGGTCTTCAGCGAGCACAGCTTCATCGTCTACGCCCTGACCACCAAGGTCCATTTCGAGTGCGGCCGCGCCGTGCCCCTGACCGCCGACGATCGCCACGATCTGCCGGCGATGGCCGCCGCCGTGGACGAGGCGACCAAGCTGGTCATCGTCTGCAACCCCAACAACCCGACCGGCACCTACAACACGCGCGACGAGTTCCTGGCCTTCCTGCGCGAGGTGCCCCCGAGGGTGGTGGTCGCCGTCGACGAGGCCTACTATGAGTATGTGACCGCGCCGGATTACCCGCAGACGCTGGCGCTGCGGGACGAGCACCCGAACCTGGTGGCCCTGCGGACGTTCAGCAAAATCCACTCGCTGGCCGGACTGCGCATCGGCTATGGTATCGGGCACGCGGGCCTCGTCACCGAGCTGCACAAGACACGCGAGCCGTTCAACGTGAACTCGCTGAGCCAGGCCGCGGCGCTGGCCTGCCTCGAGCACTGGGACATCGTGCCGCAGCGCGCGCTCCGCAACCAGCGCGAGCGCGAGCGTCTGGCGGGGGGACTGGCCGCGCTGGGTTTCCGGGTGACGCCGAGCCAGGCGAACTTCCTGCTGGTGCGCTGCGCCGGCGACGCGGGACGGCTGACCACGGCGCTGCTGCACAAGGGCGTCATCGTCCGGCCGATGCACGCCTTCGGGCTGGGGGAGGGCGCCCTGCGCATCAGCGTGGGACTGCCCGAGGAGAACGACCGCTGCCTGGCGGCGCTGAGGGAGATCCTGACCTGATGGAAGCGGCCCGCTGCCTGGACGGTGTTCGGCGATGAGCGACGCTCGCGACTGCGGCACCCACCCGCTGGCCGCCCGGCAGCCGGGCCGGGCGACGACCGTCGTGCGGGTCGGACCGGTGGCCTTCGGCGGCGACCGGCTCGTGCTCATCGGCGGCCCCTGCGCCGTCGAGGGCCACGCCCAGGTCGGCCGCGCCGCGCGCGCGGTCGTGGACGCCGGCGGCCAGATGCTGCGCGGCGGCGCCTGGAAGCCCCGGACCAGCCCCTACGACTTCCAGGGGCTGGGGCCCGAGGGCCTGGATCATCTGGCCGCCGCCCGCGAGGCGACCGGCCTGCCGTTCGTGACCGAAGTGCTCGACCCGCGCGACGTCGAACTGGTCGCCGCCCGCGCCGACATGCTGCAGATCGGCAGCCGCTCCGTGCAGAACTTCCCGCTCCTGCGCGAAGTCGGGCGCAGCGGCCGGCCCGTCCTGCTGAAGCGGGGCATGATGACCACGGTGGCCGAGTGGCTGCACGCCGCCGAGCACGTCCTGGCCGCCGGCGGTCGCCAGCTGGTGTTCTGCGAGCGCGGCATCCGCACGTTCGACCCGACGCTGCGCAACACCCTGGACGTCGGCTCGGTCGCCGTGCTGCGCGAGCAGACGCACTTCCCGGTCATCGTCGACCCCAGCCACGCCGCCGGCGAGGCGCGCTTCGTGGCCGCGCTCGCCCGGGCGGCGGTGGCCGCCGGCGCCGACGGGCTGCTGGTGGAGATGCACCCGGATCCGGCCGCCGCGCTCAGCGACGCCGCCCAGAGCCTGACGCCCGCCCAGTTCCGCGAGCTGGCCGAGTCCTGCCGCGCCGTCGCCCGCGCCGTCGGCCGGGACCTCTGACGATGGCCCTGCGCCACCCCGACGAACTGCCCGCCGCCGACCCGGCGCTGCTGCCGCCGCACGCCGTCATCGCCATCGACGGGCCCGCCGGCTCCGGCAAGTCGAGCACGGCGCGCGCTCTGGCCGAGCGCTTCGGCCTGCTCTACATCGACAGCGGCGCCATGTACCGCGCCCTGACCGAAGCCGCGCTGCGCCTGGGCGTCGATCCCGGCGACGAGGCCGCGCTGGCGGCGCCGCCGCGGCCGCC
>VGXH01000351.1 GCA_016873405.1 bacterium | reverse complement strand
GGGGGGCCGCCCTGCGCGACTTGCGCGCCGCCGAGCGCCTCGACCCGGGAGCGGCCAGACCGGCTGAACTGCTGGGCGACGTGAACTTCGAGATGGGGCGCTTCGCCCGCGCCGCCGAGAGCTATCAGGCGTATGTCGCCCGGGACGACCGCAGCCCTCGGGTGTTCTACAAGCTTGGCCTCACGCGGTTCCGCGCCGGCGATGCCGCAGGTGCGCTGCAGCCGTTGGGCCAAGCCATCGCACTGGACGCACGGCTACCCGAAGCGCACTACGTGTTGGGGCTCTGCCTGCAGGCGTTGCAGCGCCATCGGGAGGCGATCGCCGAACTCGAGGCCGCGCTCACGTTGTCGCCGGGTCTGGTGGTGGTCCGCGAGGAACTGGCCGGCGCGTACAGCCGGGCCGGCCGCACGCGCCAGGCGGTCGAGCAACTGGAGGCCATCGCCGACCTCGAGCCCGACCGGCCGGAACGGCAGGCGGTGGTGGCACTGGCCTGGGCCCGTGGCGGCCGGACCGACGCGGCGGTCAATCTCCTGGGCCGTGCCGCCGAGCGCAATCCCGACCACACGTCGGTGTTCCTCGCGCTCGGCCGCATCTGGCTCGACGTGGCCGAACCCCGACGGGACCGGGTCGCCATCGGCAAGGCCCTCGCCGCCCTCGAACCCCTGGCCCGCCGACCCGCGGCATCGAGCGAGGCGCTGGCGCTCTACGGCCGGGCGTTGCTGGTCTCGGGTGACGCCGTTCGCGCCGAGGCCGTCCTGCGCCAGGCCTCCGACGTGTTTCCCATCCGCCTGGAAGCGCTCATCTGGCACGCCAACGCGGCCGAACGCCTGGGCCGCATGACCGTGGCGCGCCAGGCACTGCGACGCTGGTCAGTCCTGGCCGCCGACGCCGCGCCTGACCGGTCTTCGATGCTCGAGCGTCTGGCGGCCCTGGACCTTCGCGCGGGCGACCCGCAGGCGGCGCGTGACACGCTGGTGCTGGCCGTCGATGCGCCCGGCGCCCGCCCATCGGCCTTCGCCGCACTCGCCAGCCTCGCCCTCTCGCGGGGCGCCCGCGACGAAGCCCTCACGGCGGTCACCCGTGGGCTGACGGCCTTTCCTCAGGATCCCGCACTGCAGGCGCTGGCCCGCCGACTCCGCTAGCCCCCGCACTAATCCGGGCCAGCCACCGGCCCGTCCAGTCCGAGTCGGCGGATGAGTTTCGCCAGCCCCTGACGGGTCACACCCAGGTCCGCCGCCGCCGCACCCCGCCGGCCCCGCGCGCGGCTCAATGCCGCGCGCACGTAGGTGCGCTCGAACGCCGTGCGCGCGTCGTCCAGTGAGCCCGCCGGAGCCGCGCAGTCCGCCGCGTCGGGCCACAGCCGCGCCACATCGGCGACGCCGACTCGCCCGAGCCTCGGAACACGTACGGCCAGCGCGGCCAGCGCGTTCTGCAGTTCCCGCACGTTGCCTGGCCACGGCCGCCCCGCCAGATACGACACCACCTCCATCGACAAGGACGCCCTCCCGCCCGTATGGCGGAGGGCATCGCGCCAGAATCGATCGACGAGGGCGGGGATGTCCTCCGGCCGGTGACGGAGCGCCGGGACCTCGATGCGAATGACGGCGAGGCGGTAGTACAGATCCTCGCGGAACCGCCCGCGCCGCACGTCGTCCAGCAGCGGACGATTGGTCGCGCACACCAGGCGCACGTCGACCGTGCGATGCTGGTTCTCGCCGACACGCCTGACCTCACCCTCCTGAAGCGCGCGCAGCACCTTGGCCTGAGCGCGCGCCGACAACTCGCCCACCTCGTCGAGGAACAGCGTGCCGCCATCGGCCTCTTCGAACAGGCCGGGCCTGTCGGCTGCGGCGCCCGTGAAGGCACCCCGCGCGTGGCCGAACAGCTCAGCCTCGACGAGGTCGTCAGCCAGCGCCGCGCAGTTCACCGCGCAGAAGCGCCGGGCCCGCCTCCGACTCTCCCGATGAACCGCCCGCGCCGCCAGTTCCTTGCCGGTGCCGCTCTCCCCTTCGATCAGTACGGCGAACGGGGCGGCGGCCGCCTGGGACACCTGGCGGCGCACCTGCGCGATCGCGTCGCTCTCACCGAGGATCTCGGGTTCGGACGGCCGGGCCTGGTCGGCGCCGGCAGCGTTCGGCCGAAGGCAGTGGACCGACGCAGCCGAGGCCAGGGCGAGATGCTGGGCGAGCGGTGCGGCCGCGTCACGGATCGTCCCGGGCCCCGGCGACACGACCACGTCGCCAATGGCGCGGCCCCCGAAGACGACCGGCGCATGTACGCCGTTGCGCGGCGCTGGCAGGCCCGCCGGCGCGCCGCGCTCCACCGGGCCGGCTGCCGCCAGCGGCACGGCGCCGGTGCCGGTTCTCGCGAAGACGCCGACCCAGGAGGCTCCCGCCCGCTCCCGCACCAACGCACACGCGTCACGCAGGGCCGCCCGCTCGTCCGGCGCCCGGTTGATCACATCGAGCAAGACCACGGCCGGCGGTCGGGCGTCGTTCGCGGACGACCACCCCGGCGCATCGGCGCCTCGCGGCAGCGCGGCGAGACGCCGCCGGTAGAGCCCCGGCAGTACAATCCGCCCCCAGCGCCCCGGCAACGCGCCTCCGCCAGCGATCCCCGTCTCGGCAGCCGTGAGACGGAGCCGGAGGGCACCGAGCGGCTGGCGGCTGTCCCGTGCGTAGGTCACGCCGGCTGCCAGCGCACGCCTGGCACTCTCGTGATCCCCCCGCGAAGCCCCCTCCAGAATCACCGCGTCCCACCCCCACAGCGCATCGATGGGCGACACCGCCCACGGCGTCGGAAGCGACGATGCCTCGGACGCGAGCCCGACGCGCGCGCGAAGCCAGCGCGACAGCGCCTCGGGCCCGGGCCACGGCCGCCCGAGGGCTCCCGCCGCCGTTCGGCCCGCCGGACCGGTCGGCCAGCCGCCACCTGACGCGCGTAACCGCCGCCGAACGTCCCGCAGGTCCCCACGCCAACACCCGATGTAGAGCAGCAGAAGGTCGGCCGTCTCAGCCAGGTTCGAACAACCCGACGCCGACGCTCCGTCCCGCGCCTGCTGCGCCGCCTCCGCTGCCGCATCGAGGCGGTCGTCGTCGCACGCGAGCCACGCGACCTCCAAGTGGCAGGCGGCTTCCCCATGTGCCATGCCGCTTCTCGCGTAGGCCTCACGCGCCTGCCCCAGTGTCCGCGCCGCCTCGCGTGTCTGTCCCCGCATGCGGTACACGCGCGCGGCCAACAGCGCCAGATCCCCCGCCTGGGCATTTT
>VGXH01000350.1 GCA_016873405.1 bacterium | reverse complement strand
TTTTTGCCTAACTCATGTGCCCGCGGATCGCGCCGCGGAGCGTGTTGTAGCGCCCGCTGAGCAGCCGCGTCGCCAGGCGGTAGGTGAGGTCGTTCGTGGCCAACGCGGTCATCTCGGCGTCGATGTCCACGTTGTTGACGCCGTTGTCGAAGTCCGTCCGCGCGTCCACCACTTCCTCCCGGACGTCCGCCGCTTTGCCGACGCCCAGCGGCAGGTGGTCCGGATGCGTCGTTTCCCCGCGCAGGCGCATCTGCTCCGTCGACAGCATCTCCTCGAAGCGGACCTTCTGGGCGCGGTAGCCGCCGGTCTCGACGTTGGCGATGTTCTCGACGGTCACCGCGTGGCGCCTGGCGTAGACGTCCAGCGCCTTCTTCAGCAGGTCGATCTGGGGGCTCTGCAGCAGGCCGGTCCGGATCATGGCGCTACCCCGGGATCTCGACACCGAGATCGGTGTACAGGTTCAGCTTGTTGCGCAGGGTCCGGACGCTGATGCCCAGCTCCTGCGCCGCCCTGGTGCGATTGCCGCGCGTCGCGCGCAGCTTGCGGAGGATCAGCTCCCTTTCCATGTCGCGCAGGGTCAGGTCGCCGGACACCTCGCGCGCCTTCTCCGTGGTCTCCATCTCCTCGGACAGCCCGAGGATCTCCCGGTCCAGCTCGTCGCCGGTGCAGAGGATGACCGCGCGCTCGATCACGTTCTGCAGCTGGCGCACGTTGCCCGGCCAGTCGAGGGCGACGAGGCAGCGCATGGCCGCCTCGCTGATCGGCAGCAAGGCCCGACCGTTCTCGGCGCAGAAGACCTGGCAGAAGTGGCTGGCCAGCAGCGGGATGTCGTCCTTGCGCAGGCGCAGCGGCACGATGCGCAGCGGGATCACGTTCAGGCGGAAATAGAGATCCTCGCGGAAGTTGCGCGCCTTGATCTCCTCCTTGAGATTGCGATTGGTGGTGGCGATGATGCGCACGTCGGCGCGGGTGGCGTACTTGGCGCCCAGGCGCATGAACTCGCGCTCCTGCAGGACGCGCAGCAGCTTCGCCTGCATGGCGTACGGCATCTCGCTGATCTCGTCCAGGAGGAGCGTGCCGCCGTCGGCCAGCTCGAACTTGCCCTTGCGCGCCGCGACGGCGCCGGTGAAGGCGCCCCGCTCGTAGCCGAAGAGCTCGGACTCGAGGAGGGTCTCCGGGATGGCCGCGCAGTTGATGCGGATGAACGGCCCGTCGCGGCGCGAGCCCGAGTCGTGGATCGCGCGGGCGACGACCTCCTTGCCGGTCCCGCTCTCGCCCTGCAGCAGCACGGTGCCGCGCGCGTCGGCGATCATGGCGATCTTCTCCCGCAGCTGCGTCATCGCGGGATTGCTGCCGAGCAGTCCGTGCGTCTCCTGGCGGACGCTGACGCTCGTGCGCAGGGTGCGATTCTCGGTGCGCAGCTGCTCGACCTCGAAGGCCCGGACCAACGCGTGATCCAGCTGGTCGAGCCCGAACGGCTTGGTCAGGTAGTCGATGGCGCCGCGGCGCGTGGCCTCGACGGCCTGCGGAATGGAGCCGAAGGCGGTCATCATGACGACCAGCGGGCGGTAGTCGAGCTGCGTGGCGATGTCCTCCAGCAGTTCGAGGCCGCCGCGCCCCGGCATCTGCACGTCCGACAGCACGAGGTCGAACCGCTGCTTCTTCAGTTCGGCCAGGGCCGTCGCGCCGTTGGCCGCGACGCGCACGTTGAACCGCGAGGCGAGCGACGCCGAGAGGAAGTCCCTCATGGTCTGCTCGTCGTCGACCACCAGCAGGTTGCGCTTGTTCGCCATCGTCTCGCCCTTCCTCCGTGATTCCGGACTCAGTCCGACACCTCGGCCACTTCCAGCGTGACCGTCGTGCCCGCGCTCGGGACGCTGGTCAGCGTCCAGGCCAGGCCGTACATCTCCAGCAGCGTCTGCACACGCGTGAGGCCCACGCCCAGGTGACCCTCTTTCGTGGTCACGAACGGGTCGGGGGCCTGCGGCAGCAGGTCAGGGGCGATGCCCGGTCCGTCGTCCCGCAGCCGCAGGGCGAGACGCCCGCCGGGACCCGTGGAGGCCGTGACCTCGACCCGGGCCGCGCGAGGTTCGCCGTCCGTCCCCTCGACCGCGTTGAGCAGGAGCTCCGTCAGTACCAGGCAGAGATCGCCCTTCGGCAGGAGCAACGAGGCGGCCGGCACCCGCCCGCGCAGAACCTGCAGGCCGGGGCAGCGACGCTCGCAGACGCGGAACACGTCGTCCAGCAGCGCGGGCAGGTGGACGCCGCGGTCGGGATTCCCGCGCGGCGCCGTGAGGTCCTGCACTGAGCGGTAGATGGCCTCCATGCGCTCCACTTCGCGGATGATCTTCTGCGCCCAGCCCGCGGCCTTCGCGGTGTCCTGGTCCGGGGCGGCGATCAGCCCCGCGTAGCCCTTGATGCCGCACAGGCTGTTGCTGGTCTTGTGCAGGTACGAGCGCAACAGCCGCTCGGCACCGGCGCCCGCCGCCGGAGCGGGAGCCTGGACCCAGGCCGGCGCGCTCAAGACACACCCGTGGCGGCGAGCAGTTCGCGGTCGTTCTGCTCCTCGCAGGCGATGATGCCTTCGATCAACCCACTGACGCGGTCCAGCGCCGTCCGCAGGCGGGTCCGCCCCTCGGCGGACATGGCGGCGCGGCGGGCCTCCCACTCGCGCTTGCTGCCGGCCTCGCCGCGTTCGAGGCGCGCGATCAGGTCGAGGCAGCCCTTCTTCTGTTCCAGCAGGCGGCGGATCTCGGTGAACGGCGCGCCCTGGCGCACGGCTTCGCCCTGCCGGCGCGACAGTTCGAGCACGCGCGCGTAGACGCGGGCTTCCTCCTCGTAGAGGCTCAGGAGGCGGCCCAGGAGTTCGCTCTCGCCGGGCGTTGCCAGGTCAATGGCCGTAGTGCGCGGCAGCGCCATAGCGTTCCCCTTCGTTCAGCAGGCGTTCGAGCCGGCCGGCCATGTCGGCCATCGCACAGGCGTGTTCGGTCCAGGCGCCCTTCGTCTCGGCCTGGCAGATCTCGCGGAAGCCGGCAGCGGCCTCGCCGTAACGGTTGCCGAGGAACGCCAGCGCGGCGGCCTGCAGGCGTCCCCAGTCCCGCAGCGTCGGCGCGCCGCTGGTCCCCAGTTGGCGGTAGCGGCGCTCCGCCTCGAGGCGGTCGCCGCCCAGGAGGGTCAGGTCGGTCCACGCGGTCAGGACCCAGCCGCGCTCGCGCGCTCCCAGGACGGACTCGCGGCCGCCCAGCGCCAGCAGCCGGTCCAGTTTTC
>VGXH01000349.1 GCA_016873405.1 bacterium | reverse complement strand
GGTTGGCGGCGATCGCGGCCAGCAGCGCGCAGCATGACAGCAGCAGCACGATGGTGAACGCGGTCGGCAGGTTCCGTTCGCGTCCCACGTCGACCTGGTGCAGCGCGCCGTGCAGGTCCAGTCCGGCCGCGTGCACCGCGTACTGCATCGCCAGGTTCACGATCAGCAGGATGACCGCGATGACGCTCAGCGCGCGCACGATGCGGGTCGACGACAGGCGAATCGACTCGTTGGTCAAGGGCCGGGCTCCCGGTTCCGGGTAACGAAAGCGCGCGCAGCGCGCGCGCGGTCCACCCGCCGATTCTAGCCGATCCGGGACCCCGCTTCAAGGCCCGCGGGCCGCGCGCCGGTCGAGCCGGCAGGGAGAGAGGACGCCGTCCGGCGACGACGTGCCCCGCAGAACCGCGCCTCAGGCGGCGAACTCCGGCCCCGGCGCCGCCACCGAACTGGGCGCCGCCACCGAACTGGTCGCCGCGCCCTTGCGCCCCGCCTTCGGCTTGACGATCTCCGGCTTGTTCACTTCGGCGATGATGACCGTCGCCAGGCTGGCCGCGATGAGGACGGCCAGGAACAGCACCACCCAGATCCAGGGCCTGTCGTAGAGCCACTTGCGCATGTTTCGTCCCCTGTGCGCCGCCGCGGGTCAGGGCCCCCGGAACCGCACCTTGATGTCCTGGACGACGCCGGACGCGGAGTCCGTCACCGTGAACGAGAACTCCCGCGACTCGACATAGCTGCTCATCGGCATGGACACGAACGCCGTCAGCTGGCGGTCCGACAGCCGCGGCAGCTCGATCCTCTCCTGCGGGATGATGTACTCCACGTCGGCGCTGCCCGCCAGCGCCCCGGTCGCCGGCGCCAGCCGGTAGACCCGGGTCTGGTCGGTCTTGTTCTGCAGGTGCAACGTGTAGAGGTTGCGGATGACCCCGTTCTCGATGGCGAACGGCAGCCCCTGCGAGCGCATGACCGTCACCTGGAACGACTCGCGCTGGGTGGCGCGCAGCACGAACAGCATGGCCAGCACGGCGATGACGGCGCCGTAGAGGAAGAACCGCGGCCGCAGCAGGCGCGACCGGCCGGTCTCGAACCCGCGCGACGAGTCGAAGCGCACCAGCCCGCGCGGCTTGCCGATCTTGTCCATGATCTCGTCGCAGGCGTCGATGCAGTTCGTGCAGCCGATGCACTCCATCTGCAGCCCGTTGCGGATGTCGATGCCGGTGGGGCAGACGTCCACGCAGCGACGGCAGTCGATGCAGGCGCCGCCCGTGTCCACGCCGTGTCCGCGCGGCTCGCCGCGCTTCTGGTCGTAGCCGATGATGACGGTGTCGTAGTCCACCAGCGTCGACTGCAGGCGTCCGTACGGGCAGATGATCAGGCAGGTCTGCTCGCGGAACCAGCTGTAGTCGAAGTACAGGACGGCCGTCCAGAACAGGGACCAGATCAGCGCGGTGGTGTGCCCCTCGAAGAACGGGATGACGGTCGCCATCGTGCGCGTCGGGATGAAGTAGCACATGAAGGCGATCGCGAAGTTCCAGCTCAGGAAGACGAACGCCGCGTGCTTGACGACCTTGCGCCAGACCGCGTCGGCGCCGCCGTCCCGGCTGCGCTTCAGCCGCGCGATGCGGTCGCCCTCGAGCAGGCGCTCGATGGGCCGGAAGACGCCCTCCATGAACACCGTCTGCGGGCAGGCGAAGCCGCAGAACACGCGCCCGAACAGCGACGTGACCACGAACAGCCCGATGCCGGCGCCGATGAGCACGAAGAAGAAGAGGTGGAAGTCCTGGTTCGTGAAGGTGGCGCCCAGCAGGTAGGCCGAGCGCTCCGGGATGTCGATCAGCACCGCCGGGTGGCCGCCGACGGTGATCCACGGCGCCGCCAGGTAGATGGCGATCAGGAGGTAGTAGATGATGTACTTGCGCGCGGTCCAGCGCCCGCGGACGTCCGCCACGTGCAGGAAGTTGCGCGAGCCGTCGGCGTTGATCGTATAGACCGAGTCGAGGTCCGGCTGCCGCCGCTTCGAACGCCGGCCGCCCTTGCGG
Organism: bacterium; assembly: GCA_016873405.1. The sequence goes on along the minus strand of VGXH01000349.1, from coordinate 1,240 downwards.
CCGTCCGGGCCGCCTTCGGGTCCCGCGACCCCGCCCGGCGCCATGGTGTCCTGCCCGTTCATCCTGTGGTTCCTCCCGGCTCGGCGGCGGTCGTGGTCGATCTCAGAGCCGATCCCTGTGCGCTTGCACGAAGCAAGAGGGCGGCCGCCGGAAAGCGACCGCCCTCTGCGCGGGCCCGTCGGGCCCGCTCAAAACTGGCAAGGCTGGCCTTCCGGGGTCTTGCCGGGCACGTTGGTCCCCTTGAGCGTCAGCGTGTAGGCCACCACCGCCTGCACGCGCGAGGGGCCCAGCTGGTTCTGCCAGGCCGGCATGCCCTTGGCGGGCACGCCGTCGGTGACGGTCTTGAGCATCGCCATCGGCGCGCAGCCGTGGATCCACACGCCGTCCGTCAGGTTGGGGCCGACCAGGCCCTGGCCCTTGTCGAGGTGGCAGGCCACGCAGTGCTTGACGAAAAGCTCGCGGCCCTCGGCGACCTTCGAGGCGGTCTGGCTCATCATGACCAGCAAGCCGTCGTCCAAGCCCTGCGCGGCGGCGCGGGCCAGCTGTTCCTCCTGCGCCTTCTGCATCACGATCGCGTGCTGTTCCTGCGACAGCGGCCGCAGGCCCAGCGTGTGGAACACCAGCCAGTAGCCGAGGGAGAACGCGATGGTGCCCCACATGATCCACAACCACCAGTTCGGCAGCCGGTTGTCGAACTCCTGGATCCCGTCGTATTCGTGGCCCATCACCGTGTCCTGGCGATAGTCGGCCCGGTTGTCGCGGGTGTTGTCCTGGTTCGCGCTCATGACTGGTTGATCCTCCCGGTCCGGACGGCCGCGTCGGCGGCCGGCTCAGCGGCGGTTTCCTCGGCAGCGAACGGCAGCGACGCCAGTTCGTGCACGTGGCGCCGGTCGCGCAGGCCCAGATAGACGAAGGCCAGAACGCCGACGAAAAACGTGACGCTCAGCAGCAGGCCCGCCAGCGGCCAGGCCAGAAGCGTGCTGCGCGAGAAGAACTCCTGGAACACGCGCGCCTCCTACTGTCCGCCCGCCGGCGCGCCGGCGGGCGTCTCCACGGGGCTGACCGCCGCGGCCGCCACCGGCGCCGGCGCGGCCACCACGGGCTCGATCGGCTGCGGCCCGCGCCCCAGCCGCTGCAGGTAGGCGATCACGGCCGTCATCTCGCTGTTCGGAGCCAGGGTCACGCTCTTGGCCGCCAGGTCGTCGGTGATCAGCTTCGCCTGGCTGGCGTAGCGCTGGGG
>VGXH01000348.1 GCA_016873405.1 bacterium | reverse complement strand
AAAACGAGCGGGCAGAGAGGGCGAAGGCGGGACTTGCGCCGGCGCAAGTCTCGGAAGTGGCGCAAGCGACCGCAGCGGCACACGCGGCGAGCCGTCCACCGATACCCGGCCCACGTTGAACATCGCGCTGATCGGTGTCGCGGCACGGCGCGCACGCGTGGCGCCCAGCCGCCGCCCTACACGCGCCCCGACTTCAGCGCATACCCCGCGATCACGCCCTCCGGCAGCGGATGCCACCCGTTGACCGGCGCGGGCGGCGCCGCCGCGCCCACCAGCGGCGCCAGGTGCACGTGCAGTCCGGCGCCGCCGGTCACCTGGAGGATGTCGTCGACCTCGTGCAGGTCGTCGGTGTGCGGTTCGTGTTCGCCGGCCAGCAGCGCGGCGCGGGCGCGCGCCTTCGCCGCGTCGGCCGTGGCCGCGACCAGGAAGGCCACCTCGTGCAGCTCGCCGAAGCGGCCGTGGCGGTAGGCGCCCAGGTTGATGAACCACAGCTTCGGCTCGCCCGCGGGCGGCGCTTCCGGGCGCAGCGCCACGCGGTGGCCGTCCACGACCTCGAGCGGCAGCCAGGAATCGATGTGCACGCCGCGCAGCGAGCCGAACCACTGCGCCATGAGCTGCTCGTAGATCGACTCGATCGTCTCGCCCACGGCGAAGACCGTGTCGTGCAGCTCGGTGTTGGCGCCGGGGGCGGTGCCCCCGAGCATGACGGCGAACAGCTTCATGGGCGGCGCTCCCTCAAGCCGCGCGCCAGCTCGCGGCTCGTCTCGTAGGTGAAGCCCGACTCGGGCGCGAAGCGCCAGAACTCCTCCAAGCTGCGCGAGCCGCAAGAACGCTCGTACGACAAGGCCGTGGCCAGCAGGTCCAGGCGGTCGGCGTCGCGCACCAGCCTGGACTCCGGCGTCTCCTGCGCCTCGAACTCGGCCCACAGGGCCTTCCAGCCGGCGGCGAAGCCCAGCCCGCCCAGCAGTTCGTCCAGCGCGGCGGTTTCGGCCGCCATCTTGGCGCCCGGCGGCAGCAGGCGCGAGGCGCCCAGGGACAGATCGCCGGTCACGCTCTCGGCCAGGTCGTGGGAGATGGCCATGGCCAGCGCGCGCGCGCGGTCGAACGGCCCCGGCTCGCTGTCGAGCAGGGCCAGCGCGATCAGCGCCACGCCGTGGCTGTGGTCGGCCACGCTCTCGGGCGCGGGCACGCCGCGCTGGTGCCACCCCGTGCGGGGCGTGGTCTTCAGGCGGCCGGCCTGCAGCAGCATCTCCAGCAGGCGCGCGCGGGGGACATCCGTCATCACAGGGGCCTTTCGGGAGCGGTTCAGCCGCGGAACACCCACCAGGTGACCGCCACGCCCAGGGCCACCAGCCCGCTCAGCCCGAGCAGCAGCCCGCGGTGGCGCGAGGGCACGGTGGGCCCGGCGGTGGCGTACGTCAAGCCGGCCAGCTGCGCGCGCGGCGGCGCCGGCGCCGTCAGGCTGGCCAGCACCAGCACCGCGGCGCAGACCGCGAACAGCAGCGCCGCGAAATGCAGGAAGTTCAGTCGCGCGTAGGCCAGCAGCGGGCCGGACAAGGCGCCCGCGTTCAGCTCCAGCACCAGCCGCAGCGCGCCCAGCACGAAGCCGGCGCCCAGGGCGGCCAGCGCGCCGCGCGCGTTGACGCGCGTCCAGAACAGGCCCAGCAGGAACACGGCGGCGATCGGCGGCGAGATGTACGCCTGCACGCTCTGCAGGTACTGGTAGAGTTGTCCGGAGATGCGTCCCATCAGGGGGATCCAGGCCAGCGCCAGCAGCACCAGCGCGCCCGTCGACAGCTGCCCGAAGGCGACCAGCTGCCGCTCGGTGGCCGCCGGGCGCAGCTTGCGGTAGACGTCGAAGGTCATCAGCGTCGAGCACGAGTTGAACACCGACGACAGCGAGCTCATCAGCGCCGCCAGCAGGCCCGCCACGACCAGGCCGCGCAGCCCCACCGGCAGCAGCGCCGTCACCAGCGCCGGCAGCGCCTGGTCGGGCCGCTCCAGCGTCAGCCTGCCCTGCTGCACCAGCCCATAGGCCGCCACGCCCGGCAGCACGAACAGCACCACCGGCAGCAGCTTGAGGAAGCCGGCGAAGATGGTGCCGCCGCGCGCGTGGTCCAGGTTCCGCGCCGCCAGCACGCGCTGCACGATGAACTGGTCGGTGCACCAGTACCAGACGCCCAGGATGGGCGCGCCCAGCAGGATGCCCGTCCACGGGAAGTCCGGGTGCGAGGCCGGCAGCCACATGTCGAAGAAGCCCGGGCCGGCCGAGGCGCGCAGCTGGGACCAGCCGCCCAGCGCGCCGACCGAGGCGAACGTCAGCGCCAGCGAGCCGCCCAGCAGCACGAACAGCTGCACCGTGTCGGTGATGAGCACCGCGCGCAGCCCGCCCAGCACGGTGTAGAGGCCGGTGGCCACGATCACGACCAGCGCGCCCACCCAGAAGTCCCCCCCCATCAGGGCGCCGAACACGATGCCGCCGGCCGCGATCGTCACCGAGATCTTCGTCAGCACGTAGCCCACGACCGAGATGACCGCCAGGTACCAGCGCGCGGCCGGCGAATAGCGGCGCTCCAGGAACTCCGGCATCGTCGAGACGCCGCTGCGCAGGTAGAACGGCACGAAGACCCAGCCCAGCAGCAGCAGGATCAGCGAGGCCAGCACCTCGAACTGGCCCACCGCCACGCCGCTCGCCGCGCCGGTGCCCGCCAGCCCGACCAGGTGTTCGGAGCCGATGTTGGACGCGAACAGCGAGGCGCCGACCACGAACCAGCCGGTGTCGCGGCCCGCCAGGAAGTACTGCCCCGATGTCTCGCGCACGTGCTCGCGACGCGTGTAGAGCCAGGCGACGGCGAACACGAGCGCGAAGTAGGCGGCGACGACCAGCCAATCGAGCCAGGCCAGGCGATTCATGCTATCCTCCCGGCGGCCGGCCCCCGCGGCCGGCGCGCGGGCGCCATTGTGGACGATGACGGCCGGTCGCGACAGGCAAAAAAGGCGGGGCAGCGGGAGGAAGCGGATGTGAAGCGGATGTCGTCGCTGTGCCTCGTGATCGGCCTTGCCGCCTCGGCGGCGGCAGCCGCGGTGGTGGAGTTCGAGGTCGCGGTGCCCGCGGACACGCCCGTCGACGCCACGGTCCACCTGGCGGGCGACTTCCAGGGCTGGCGCCCCGGCGACGCGGGCTGGCTCCTCAACCGCGGCCAGGATGGGCTCTGGCGGCGCGCGGTCGAGTTCGTCGATGGCCGCCCCCTGCAGTTCAAGTTCACGCTCGGCGGCTGGGA
>VGXH01000347.1 GCA_016873405.1 bacterium | reverse complement strand
CCCCCGGCTCGGTGATCGCGCCGCAGCTCGAACAGGTGCGCACCTGGACGCGGGCCTCGGCCAGCGCCGTCGTCAGTTCGTCGGCGTGCGCTGCCGCGCCGCCGCCCGTCAGCAGGTGCAGCGCCACCCTCGTGGCCGACTTGCGGCCGAGGCCGGGCAACCGGCTGAAGCTGCGGACCAGCCGCTCGAGAGCCGGCGACTGGAACTCGCCGCCGTCGGCGCCGAACGAGCGGGCGCCGGCGGGGCCGTTGCCGTTGCCGCCGCCGTTGCCGCCGTGCCGTCCGCCGCCCACGCTCAGCCCAGGCCCGGCAGGTTCAAGCCGGGCACGCCCAGGCCGCCGGTGACGGCGCCCATCTCCTTCTCGACCATCACGTCGACGGCGGCGATGCCCTCGTTGACCGCGGCCAGGACCAGATCCTGCAGGAACTCGACATCGTCCGGATCGACCGCCGAGGGCGCGATGACCAGGCTCTTCAGCCGGTGGCGACCGTTCAGGACGACCTTCACCTGCCCGCCGCCGACCTCGGCCGTCACTTCCCTGTTCTCGAGCTCAGCCTGCGCCTTGGCCATCTTGGCCTGCATCTGCTGGGCCTGCTTCATCAGCATGCGGATGTCCATCGTCCCTCCGGTCCGGATCCAGTTGCACGGCAGGGTCGCCGGTTCAGCGGGCGGGCGGATCCCAGCGCCCCCGCTCGCTCTCGGGCAGCGGCTGCCCACCGAGCAGGTCGACCAGGTCGCCCAGCGCCGGGTCGACGGCGCAGGCCTTCTGCAGTTCCTCGCGATGGGTCGGCGCCACTTCCTGGCGGATCTCCTCGGCCACCTCGACCTGCTGGCCGCGCGGCCCGTGCTCGAGAAACACCTTCAGCGGCCGCCCCCACTGGGCCGCGGCCAGTTCGGCCAACTTGCCGGTTTCGCCCGCGATGCTGTCGACCACGAACTTCTTGTCGGCCGCGAACACGACGCGCAGGCAACCGGCGGCCTCGTCGAGTTCCGGCAGCCCGGTCATCAGGCACGAGCCGAGCCGCGGGTGCCGCTTCATCAGGGCGTCGATGTAGCGCGTCCAGCCCGGCACTGCCTGATCGGCCGAGGTCAGGTCCGGGCTCTTCGTCGCCGCACCGGCGTCGCGAGCCGCGCCGCCCGGCGCACCGGTATACGTCGCGCGCCCGGCCGCCGCCGCTGCGCGCGTGGGCGCCGACCCGGCCCCGGCGTACCCCGCCGCCCGGTCGGCGACGCCCGGTCGCGCGCCGGAGCCGGCGCCTGGGCCAGCGGACGGCCCGGCGCCGGCGCCGCCGCCGGCCGCGCCGCCTGCGGCCGGCGCCACGCCCGCGTCCGTCAGCCGCCGCGCCAGGTCGGCCAGCAGCACCCGCGACTCGAAGCGGCAGTACTCGACGACAGCCGCCTCCAGCAGGATGCGCGGCTGCGTGCTGCGGTGGATGCGCTCGAAGTGGCGGCTGGCGATGTCGATCAGGGCCAGCAGGTCCTGCTCGCTGAAGCCCTCGGCGTGGCGGCGCAGCGCCTCGACGCGGTCCGGCGGCAGGTCCACCATCGGCGCGAGTTGCGGGTCGACGCGCAGCAGGAGCAGGTTGCGGAAGTTCGTCACCACGCCGCGCGCGAAACCGTCCAGGCTCTGCCCGGCGGCCGCCAGATCCTCGACCAGGCGCAGCGCGCGCGCGGCGTCCTTCGCCAGCATGCACTCGTTGAGCTGCAGGAACAGCTCGCTGGCGACCAGGCCGAAGGCGTCGGCCACGGCCTTCTCGTCGATGGTCTCTCCGGCGCCGGCGATGACCTGGTCGAGCAGGCTCAGCCCGTCGCGCAGGCTGCCCTCGGCCAGGCTCACCAGCAGGCGCAGTCCCGCCTCGTCGACCACGACGCCCTCGGCGGCGGCCACCTCCTTCAGGCGTCCGGCCAACTCGTCGCGCCCGAGCAGCCGGAAGTCGAACCGCTGGCAGCGGCTGAGGATGGTGCGCGGGATCTTGTTCGCCTCGGTCGTGGCGAAGAAGAAGTACACGCGCGCGGGTGGCTCCTCAAGGATCTTCAGGAGGGCGTTGAAGGCGCCCTTCGAGAGCATGTGCACTTCATCGATGATGAAGACGCGGTTGCTGCCGCCGGCGGTCGAGTACTGCGCCATGTCGCGCAGTTCGCGGACGTTGTCGACGCCGGTGTTGCTGGCGGCGTCGATCTCCAGCACGTCCAGATCGCTTCCGCGCGCGATCGCCCTGCAGGTGTCGCACCGGCCGCAGGGATCGCCGTCCACCGGTGCGGCGCAGTTGAGGGCCTTGGCCAGCAGGCGCGCCACCGTCGTCTTGCCGCAGCCGCGCGGACCCGAGAAGAGGTAGGCGTGGTGCAGCTTGCCCTTGCGCAGGGCCGCGCGCAGGGTCGCGGTCACGTGCGCCTGGCCGACGACCTGGCCGAAGGTCTCGGGTCGGTACTTGCGGGCGATCGCCTGGTACGACATGGTGCTCCGACTGCCGGATGGGAACGGGAAGGCCGGCACGCGGGCCGGTGACGGCCGAATCTAGCATGCGCGCGCGGCCGGTCGCCACCCGCATTTGACCGCGCCTGCGGGGCGCGGCGCGCCTCGTCGACGCGGCGCCGGAAAAAAGAGCGGCCTCCGGTTTGCCGGAGGCCGCTGGCAGGCGGGCCAGGCTGGCGGCGCACACGTCGAAGGGTACGTACCGCTGCTACTTTCCAGTCCTGACGGGGTTGGTGCTCCGGCGTCGCACCGGGCCTGACCCATCATGCCCTGCCGACGCCACGCGGCGCCGGCCTGTTGGAGGTGGTGGAGATGATCGGGATCGAACCGACGACCTCCTCGTTGCGAACGAGGCGCTCTCCCAGCTGAGCTACATCCCCACCGAACCGTGGCGCTGCGTCCGCGCGGGAGCGGGCTCCCGGCGCCGGGGAGCGCCTCCCCGGTGTGCGGGCGCGCGGAGGTCCGGCGCGCGGCCGCTGTTCTATCGTGGCGGAGAGGCAGGGATTCGAACCCTGGGAACCCGCGAAGGTTCAACGGTTTTCGAGACCGCCCCGTTCAACCGCTCCGGCACCTCTCCGCGAAATCGCCCTGCTCCAACTGGCGGAGAGGGAGGGATTCGAACCCTCGGTACCTTCCGGCACACACGATTTCCAATCGTGCCGATTAAGCCACTCTCGCACCTCTCCACCGAGGGACAGGGCGGGCAATATAGCATCGGCTTTCGGGAAAATCAATCCGCTCCCTGGACCCGGAACGCGGCCGGCCGCACGGGGTTCAGCCGGCCGACCCACTCCCGCGCCGGCCGCGGAAGAAGCCTCGC
>VGXH01000346.1 GCA_016873405.1 bacterium | reverse complement strand
TTTTTGTCCTGGCACTGGCGCTGTGCGGCGGGGCGGCCTGGGGCGAGGTCGACATGGTGGCCTCCAACCTGACGATCTCCAATGTCAACAGCCAGGCCGGCACGGCGGATGTCGAGGCCACCGTCACGTTCATGGGCCGCGCCGTGCCGAATCTGAGCACGGCAATCGAGCTCCGTCTCGACGGACTGACCTACGCCAACGACCCGATCATCACGCTGCCATACCAGGGAATCGGCTGCGTGTACCACGCGACGGGCCCGCTCGGCCCCTACTGCGAGCAGACATCGGCCTGCGATCTGTGGTACATCGGGCGGCTTGGGGACCAGATGATTCCAGGCTACTGTACCGGCCTGAGCGCGGCGGGCGCGATCTACGCCTGCTACGGCTTCCATGAATACCGTGTGTTGTGGGTTGGAGTGCCGATGGGGTGGACCAAGAGCGTCAGTGTGGTCACGATGGTCGTGGACCCCGGGAACACGGTGGTGGAATTCGACGAGGCGAACAACGTCTTGAACCGTGACGTGCCGGTGTCGGACGTCGCGATGCCGTGGGGCGTCATCAAGTCGCTCTATCGGTGAGGTGCCGCGCGCGACGGACCGCTGCTGACGGGAGCCCGGCGGCGAGGCCGGGCTCCCTGTCACTCAGGGGCGGGTCCTGTGGCTCCCGGGAGTCCCGCCGTCAGTTGTGCCGTCGAAATTGTGTCTTGTCCTGCGGCGGCCGTGTTTTGTCCGGCAATCGCACGTTCGGAGGATCGAGACGTCAAATTAGATCACCGTAATGCATGCGTCGGGGCGCCGCAGACGTCCCCGGAGGCCCAGACACAATTTCGACGGCACATACCAGGAACTGCGGGCCATGGTGGGATTCTGCCGGAAGCACGGGATTGCCGACGTGCTCGTGACGACCCGGACGGTCCGCGCGAAGGGGCTGATCGACGGGCCGCCCGTGGAATTCAGGCCGGCTGCGGAGTACTGTCCTGTCCTGGGACGCAACACCGAATCCTGGAAGGGCCTTCGACATGCACCGATCGCAGACCGTCCGCGCCCTGACCGCCCTTTTCCTGGCCGCCGCCGTCGCCGCCTGGTCGGCGCCCGCCGCCGCCGCCGGTTTCGCCGTGCTGATGTCCCACGCATGGGAAGGCCTCTACACGGGCGCGCGCCTGTCGGCGATGGGCGGCAGCGACCTGGCCGGCGACGACGGTCCGGGCGCGCTGCTGGTCAACCCGGCGCCCGCGCTGCGCGGCGACGCCGTTGTCGTGGCGCACGATCATGTCGACTATCCCCTGGGCCGGGTCACGGGCGCCCCCGATCCGGACATCGATTACGTGACCACTTCCCTCGGCGTGGAATGGCAAGGCTGGCGCCTCGGCACCTGCGTCAGCGACGAATCCGCGGATGATGTGGCGCTGCGCACGGCCTATGCGCCCGAGGGCTCCGGCACGTTCGACCACCGCTCGCGCGTGGCGCTGGTGAGCCTGGCCCGCCGGCTGGCCGGGGACACGCTGCGCGAAGATGGCGGGCAATGGATCGCCGGCGTCGCCTACCGCAGCTACTCGGCCAGGACGTCCGACAACCGCACGGACCCGGTGGTCACCTTCGACGACGGCCGGGCCACCGGCACCTGGGACGTGGGCACCACGGCGGTCTACCGGTTCGCCGGCCCGACGCACCGCGGCAGCATCGCCGCGGCCGTCGCCTGGCAGAACGTGACCGCTGCCAGGCGGGTCATCGGCGAGCGCGAGATGGAACTGCCCCAGGTGATCCGCGAGGGCGTGACCGCCGGCCTGACGATCCTGGACGGGCAGCGCGAATGGGTCCGGGTCGTCGCCGCGGTGGCGCGCTCGGAGTACACCAGCGCGGGCACCGGCAAGCACTACAGCCACATGGGGCTCGAAGTCACGGCGCTGGGCCTGCTGGCCGTGCGCATCGGCAGCAATGACAGGTTCTACGGCGGCAGCGGCGCCTGGGGCGTGGGACTGGTCCTGGACCATCCGCGCGGCCTGCCGCTGGAGATGGCGGTCGACTACGGCGAGGTCTCGCGCGACACGTTGCCGTCGGGCGGGGTCGACATGGCGATGTGGAGCGGGCGGGTGCGGGTCGAGTACTGATGAAGAAGAATCCCCCTCCCGCGCGGGAGGGGGATCTTCAAATGGTAGCCCCTACGGGACTCGAACCCGTGTTACCGCCGTGAGAGGGCGGCGTCCTAGGCCACTAGACGAAGGGGCCACTAAAATCGGCGACCCGGAATATATTCCGGCCCGAAATCAACGGCAAGTGTGGTTGCCCGGGGAGGACTCGAACCCCCATCGACTGATCCAGAGTCAGCTGTCCTGCCATTGGACGACCGGGCAATCGACGCGCCAATATACGGTCCGCCCCCGGCGAAGGCAAGCAGGTGATGGGACGCCGCGCGCCGCCTGCGGGTCCCTTGCCCGGCCGGCCCCCGGCGGCCGAACTTGCGCCGGCGCAAGCGGCTAGCGTCCGCCCCGGTTCAGCGCCGACCCCGCGCCGCGGCCCCGCCGCCCGGCCCGGCCTGCCGGTACCGTTCCAGTTCGCGGCCGACCAACCGGTACAGCCCCTCGGGCGAAGCCAGGTCGTCCGCGGTCACCCGCCAACCGGCCGGCAACACCACGAAGGGCTCGGTCTGGCGGCCGCCCAGCCCGCCGTGCGAACTGGCCTGGTCCTCCATGACGACGATGCGGCCGCCCTTGCCCTGCCAGTCGTCCAGCCAGGCGCCGTTGACCACCAGGTCGCCCGCGTCGGGGTAGCCCAGCAGGCGGGCCAGCTCGCCGGCCCACAGCGCGCGCCGCGCGTATGGCGCCAGGGGATCGCGCGCGCCCGAACACTGCCCGGTCACCAGGTTGCGGATGCCGTCCTCGCAGATGACCACCGCGTCGCCGAAGCGGCGGCGCGCCGCCACGAAGCCGATGCCCGGGTGCCGGGCCAGGCTCTCGACCAGGCCCGGGTACAGCGCGATCACGTCCTCCAGGTGCTGCGGGTCGCGGTTGCCGGTGAAGTAGATGTGCGCCAGGGAGCCCGACACGCAGACGACGACCGGCGCGCCGCCGGTCTCCTCCGGCTCGCCCGGCCGGCCGCGGGCCAGCCGCGTCAGCGCGCGCCGGCTGCGCCGGGCCAGCCAGCCCAGCTGCCGCTCGTCGATCTCCTCCAGGCCGGCCAGCAGCGACAGCGTGTAGCTGGTGTCCGGGCTGAATGCGCGGCGCACGAGCGGCCCGGTGGTCCCGTCGCCCGCCAGCAGGCCGGCCAGCGTCTCCTCCAGCGACTGCCCGTTCAGCAG
>VGXH01000345.1 GCA_016873405.1 bacterium | reverse complement strand
GGGGGCGCTGGTCCTGGGCACCATCTGGACCTTCAACAACCTGAACGTGATCTGGCTGGTCACCGACCAGGGCCTGCCGGCCGACAAGACGCACATCCTGGTCACCTACGTCTACAAGGCCGCGTTCTTCTACTATCGCTACGGCTATGCCGCGGCGTTCAGCGTCTTCATCTTCCTGGTGCTGCTGCTGATCGTGCGGGGCTACGACCGCGTCTCGCGGCGGGAGGTGTACTGATGGCCGGCCGCCGCCGCGTCCTGAAGGCGTGGGAGATGGTCTGGGTCCACGCACTGGTGTGGCTCCTGGTGCTGTTCGCGGTGTTCCCGGTGCTGCAGGTGGTGGGCATCAGCCTGCGCCCCGGCGACCAGCTCTACTCGACCGAACTGCGGATCGTCCCGGCGAACGCGACCTTCGATGCCTATCGCATCATGGTCACCGAGAAGCCGTTCTTCCGCTGGCTGGGCAACTCGGTGCTGGTCTCGCTGTCGACCGCCCTGGTGGGCGTGGCGCTGGCCAGCCTGGGCGGTTTCGCGCTGTCGCGGGCCCGCTTCGCCGGGCGCGGCGCCGTGCTGCAGGGCATCCTGATGACGCAGATGTTCCCGGCCACCATGCTGCTGCTGCCGCTGTACCTGCTGATGCGCAAGCTGCACCTGGTCGATACGCTGGCGGGCGTCGTGGTGGCCTATGTGGCCACGGCGCTGCCGTTCTGCATCTGGACGATGAAGGGCTACTACGACACGATCCCCGAGGCCCTGAACGAGGCCGCGCTGATCGACGGCTGCACGCCGCTGGCGGCGTTCTTCCGGGTCACGCTGCCGCTGAGCGCGCCGGCGCTGGTGATCACCGCTCTGTTCAGCTTCATGACCGGCTGGAGCGAGTTCATGGTGGCGCGCGTGCTCCTGGCCAGCCAGGAGCTGATGACGCTGCCGCTGGGGCTGGAATCGCTGTTCACCACCTACCAGACCGAATGGGCGAACTACGCCGCCGGCTCGCTGCTGGTGTGCGTCCCGGTCGTGGCGCTGTTCCTGGCGCTCAATCGCTACCTGGTGTCGGGTCTGACGCTGGGCAGCGTCAAAGGCTGACGCCGCGCCCCGAAACCGGGTGCGCGGCGCCGTTCCGCTCCCGCCGCACGGAAGCGGTCAGTCAGGCAGGCGGACGCCCGTCGGCCAGGCCGAATCGGGCGGCACCGTCGCCAGCTCGATCTCCTGCGTGAACCCGTCCGGCCCGTGCAGCACCAGGATCAGCGGGCCGTGCCCGTAAGACCGGATGTAGCGCGCGTACAGGGGCATCAGGTCGAAGCCCAGGGCGCTCGTGAACGCGGCGTCGCACTCCTCCTCCGTCTCGTGCACCAGGGTCAGGCTGGCGCGCGGCGGCATGCTCTCCATGAACCCGCCGGACATCCACAGCGAGAACGCGTGATCCGGCTGGCAGCCCGAAAAGCCGACGTGCAGGTTGAGCCGCGGCCCGCGGACCGCATAATCCAGGAGCAGCCACGGGGCGCGATGCAGCCGGGAAGGCGGGCGGTCGGTGAAGCCGATCACGCCGGTCAGTGGGGGCGGCGGCGGCAGGTCGCGGGCGACGCCGAAATGGCCTCCGCGCCAGCTCTGCAGGCCGCCGTCCGGCCCGGTCGTCACCACGACTTGCCGCGGGTTGGGCGTCGTCAGCGGGACCGGCCAGGGGCCCATTTCCATCGAAACGAAGAGCACCTCGTACAGCCCGGCCGCTGAGATCGGCGCCTCCCACCAGCCGTCCGGCCCCGGCGACGCCCAGGAGGTGATTCCGCCCGGCGCGGTCACCTGCACGCCGCCGGCCAGATAGGGAGGCTCCGAGGCAGCCGGAACCCCGTCGCGATCCAGGTCGAAGAAGAGGCGGCCGGCCAGCCGGGCCTGGCCCTCGAAGGCGCCGGTCTCGATCCGCGCGGCGAACGAGAACGGCAGCAGGTCGGGATCGGAGAAGGTCCAAGTCCGGCCCGGGGTGGCCTCGCCCGGCGGCAGCGGTTGGCCCTCAAGCAGTGCCGTGTAGTCGAAGCCCCAGCCAGCGGTGTCGGTGACGGCCACGGCCGGGTCGGTCAGCGGGCCCGGATACGCGAAGTCGGCGTTCAGCGGCACCACCGTCGACGGCTGCAGCGCCGAGATCCAGACCACCAGCGGCGGCTGCACCGTCTCGGCCGAGAGATTGACCACGCGCACCGACAGCGAGACCGTGCCCTCTTCGACATCGGTGACCAGGTCGCTGCCCTCCAGGCGCAACAGCACGAGCGTTCCGTCGGGTCCGGGCACCGTGACGTCCTTCAACGAGAACGTGCCGGTGCCGGGGTCAAGAAGGTTGCCCGCGGCCTTGTCGGGGGCCGAGGAGTCGGAACAGCCGGCCAGGAGCGCGGCCAAGGCCAGCAGGAGGCAGACGGCGGCGGGCACGGGGCGGCTTCCGCGCCGGGCGCCTCGACGGGGAGTGAACACGCCAAGAAACATCGTGGACCTCCACGGTGGGCAGTGGACGGGTGGAGGGGTGTCAGGCAGACTTCAGTCTACGCAATCCAGGGCACGGAGGGCAAGAGCCTGAAGTGAGTTGGGCCTGACGCGAGTTGTGCCTGACGCGAGTTGTGCCTGACGCGAATGGTGCCGGCCGCGCCGTGTGCCTGGCGCCACTTGCCGCTGCCGGCGGCCAAGGGAGAGGTCATGCGGTTTGCGCGCAAGTGGTTGTGGATCCCGTTGCTCGGCGGCGCCGCGACGTTCGACGCCCCGGCGTTCGGCGCCGCCGCGGAGCCGGGAGCCGCGAGCGGGGTCGACGCGGCGGCGGGCATGGTCCGCCGGGAGGTGGTCGTGGAAGGTCGCAAGCTGCCGATGGTCGTGCGGGTGCCCGCGGACTACCACCCGGAGCGCCCCTGGCCGCTGGTCGTGTTCCTGCACGGGGCCGGCGAATGCGGCGACGACGGGCGACAGACGCAGGTCGGCCTCGGTCCCGCGCTGGCCGCGCGGCCGGAGCGCTGGCCCTGCCTGGTGCTGATGCCCCAGAAGCCGCGGCGGGACCAGGAATGGGAGCACTTCGAGGACCTGGTGCTGGCGGCCGTCGAGGAGGTGCGGGCGCAGTGGAACGTCGACCCCGACCGCATCGCCCTGACGGGCCTGTCGCAGGGCGGGCACGGGACCTGGGTGATCGGCGCGCGCCATCACGACTTCTTCTCGTGCCTGGCCCCCGTCTGCGGCTACGGGTCGAGCCAGGAGATCGCGCCGCGCTTGGCGGACCTGCCGGTGTGGGCGTTCCACGGGCTCCGTGACGATGTCGTCGACCCGCGGCAGACC
>VGXH01000344.1 GCA_016873405.1 bacterium | reverse complement strand
TACGAGAACCTCGGCAAATGGGACCAGTTCGTGTTCGGCTGGGACGACTTCGTCAACCCGCTCTATCGCGCCGGTTACACGCCCACCAACGATGCGAAGATCGACCTCGGCCAGCCGTGGGTCTCCGAGCACCGCGAGATCTACCGGCAGATGCGCGACGACTCCAACGACGCCTTCAAGAGCCGCGACCGCTGGCTGTACCTGAAGGCCGGGCTGCGCCTGGTCAGCGTCGTGCAGACGGCCTGGCTGGGCGGGCTGATCGGCGGCGGCGATGGCGGCCTCGAGGAGGCGGACGGCCGCCTCTCGCTGGGCGGTCACGAAGTGCGGCTGATCGCGCGGCCCCACGGGCTGCGCCGGGCGACCCTGGCGGCGGCGGTCTCGTTCTGAGGCGCGCTGGCCGCACCACCGGCGGCGCTCTCGCGCCGCCCGAAAGGCGATGGGCGATGGCAAGCAGCAGATTCCCCGGCCCGCTGCGGGCGGCGCTGGTGGCGACGGTGCTGGGCTGGGGATTGGCCGGCTCGGCAACGGCGGCCGTGGGCGCCGCGGATTTCGCGACGGTCGAATACGAGGTGCTCGGGAAGGGTGCCTCGGCCGGCTGGCGCGGCGCGCTGGCGGGCGGCGCGCCGGACCGGCAGCGTGACGGCGGCGGGCGCGTCGTGCCCGACGAGTTCGGCACCGCGCGCCGCGCCACCGAGGCCGACCGGGCGCACGAGCCCGGAGGCCCGTCGAACCTCGGGCGGAAGCTGAAGGCCGGCGCGCTGTCGGCCGTGCTGCCCGGCGCGGGCCAGTACTACAACGGCGACCGCCGCCGCGCCTTCGTGATGGCCGGCGTCGAGGCCGGGATCTGGACCGCCTACTTCGTCTTCGACGCTCAGGGCGCCGACCGCATGGAATCGGCGCGCCAGTGGGCGGGCATCTACGCCGGCACCGGCGGCGAGCATGCCGAGTCGTACTGGCAGGCCGTGGGGCAGTTCATGGACAGCGACGCCTACAACGATTCCCGCTACCGGGAGGCGCGCGCCCTGCAGGAACCCGTCTCGGGCCTGGTCGGGGCCGACGACGCCTGGCAATGGGTCAACCAGGACCGGCGCTACGGTTACACGCTGCTGCGCGCGAAAGGCAACTCGGCTTACGACCGGCGCGACTTCATGATCCTGTTCGCGGTGCTCAACCGCGCGGTCTCGGTGTTCGACGCGGTGACCGGCGTCCGCGGCGATGGCGAACTGGCCCGCGCCCGCGTTCTGGGCCTGGACGTGGCGCTGGAACTGGCGCCGGCCCTGGTCGATCCGGGCGCGCGCTGCGTGGTCTCGCGGGGGTTCTGATGGCGACGCGCCGGCGGTTCGCCGTCACGTTGCGCGGCGCGGCGCTGCTGGCGGCGCTGGGACTCGGCGCCGGCTGCGGTCCCGCGCTGCGCGGACCGGGCGCGAGCCTGGCGACGGACGACGCCCCGCGGGGCGTGGGCTCGCGCCCGGTCGGCCTGTTGTTCCTGACTTCCTACGAGAACGTGCCGGGCGCCTCGTACTTCCCGCTCGAGGGCCTGGCAGGCTGCGCGTACGGACCCGACGGCACGCTTCTGATCTGCGACGAGAAGCGCGGCCGCGTGCACGCGCTGGACCCGCGCGACCTCACCTGGTACGAGTTCGACGAGCCCGCTTCGCGGCCGTACCAGCCGCTCGACGCCGTCTACGACGGCCTGAAGGTGCTGGTGTTGGACCGCGCGGGGGCCTCCGTGCACCGGTTCGAGCCGGGCGGCGCCTGGCTCGACGAACTGGTCGATCTGCGCCGGGTCGATCCCGGCGACGAGCCGCTCGCGACCTCGCTGGCGATCGATCGCGACGGTCGCCTGGTCATCGGCGATGCCGTGTCGCAGCAGGTCCTGCTGCTGGATTCGTTCCTGGCGCTGCACCTGCGCGTGGGCGGTCCCGGCACCGTGAGCGACCAGTTCCGCGACCCGTCCGGCGTCGCCTTCCTGGCCGACGGGAGCTTCGTGGTCGCCGACCGCGGCAACCGGCGCCTGTGCCGCTACGGACGCAGCGGCTTCTTCGAAGGCACGGTCGGCGGGGACTTCGCCGTGGACAACCCCTTCGTGGCGCCGCAGGGGCTTGACACGGACCGCCACGGGAACCTCTTCGTGGCCGATCCCGGCTCCGGGCGGATCCACGTGCTGGACCATCGGCTGCGACTGCTGTTCTCGACCGGCCCGGAGATGAGCCTCCAGGCGGCGCCGTCGGTGCCGCTGGACGTCGCCGTCGGGCCGGACGGGACCCTCGCGGTGACCGACCGCGCGCGCACGGCGATCCTCACCTACCGGATCCTCTACGAGTGATGACGACGGGGCGGCCACGGCGCGCCCTGCCGCCGCCGATGCCGCTGGCGGCAGTTCTGCTCGCGGTGGCGTGGCCGGCCGCGTCGAACTGCTTTGGGTCCGCGGAGTCGCCGGCGCGCGCGGCCGCCGACGCCGCGGCTGCCTTCGCCGGCAACGCCCGCGATGCCGCCGTGGGCGCCGCCGCCACGGCCGTCGCCGACACCACGACGACGCTGGTCGAGCACGAGTTCCACCTCATGCCGGCGACGTTGCGGCCGCTGCCGCTGGCGCACGGCTTCGTCGTGCCCGGCACGCTGCGGTTGCTGGTCGAAGGGGAACGCTGGCAGGAGGGACGCGATTTCCACCTGCGCGCGCGCAGCGGGCTGGTCATTCCGCTGCGAGGCTGGCGCGGGGCGGCGTCGCCGGGCGAGGCCGCCGGCGGACCGGGCGCGGGTCTGGTGCTGGTGAGCGCGACCTACCGGTTCCTGCCGGCCCTGCCTGCCTCGCGCCTGGACCTGCGCGAGGTGTCCCCGGCGCCGACCGCGGCCGCGGGCGGCGGCGATCCGCGCGGAAGCGCCGCCGCGGCCCGGTCCGCTGCCGCCGGCCCGGCGCACCGGGAAGCGGGCGGACCCCTCCGCGACGACGGTCTGCGCGTCAACGGCAGCAAGACCGTGCAGGTGTCGTCCGGCTCGCGGCGAGAACTGACCGTGGACCAGAACCTGCGCCTGAGCCTCGACGGGCGCCTGACCCCGGACGTCGCCGTGCGCGCGTTCCTGTCCGACGACAACCTGCCGGTGGTGCCGGAGGGAAACACCGAGGAACTGAAGGACATCGACAAGGTCCTGGTCGAGATCGCGGCGCCGGCCTGGCAGGCGACGCTCGGCGACCTCGTGGTCCAGCGGCGCGGCACCGCGTTCGGCGACGTGCGCCGCAAGCTGCAGGGCCTGGACGTGCGCGCGCGCGGCGGCGACACGACCGTCGAGGCGGTGGCGGGCG
>VGXH01000343.1 GCA_016873405.1 bacterium | reverse complement strand
CCGCGGAGGCGCCGTGATGCGCTGGGTATCGCTGGTCTGCCGCCTGCTGGTCGGCGGGATCTTCATCTGGGCCTCGCTGGACAAGCTGGCCCACCCCGCCGAGTTCGCCAAGGCGATCCACCACTACCGGCTGGTGCCGTATGCGCTGCTGCACCCGGCCGCGCTGCTGCTGCCGGCCGTGGAATTGCTGGCGGGGGTCGCGCTCGTGGCGGGCTGGCAACGGCGCGGCGCCGCGTTGCTGTGCGCGGCCATGCTGGCGGTCTTCGTGGTGGCCATCGCCAGTGCGCTGGTGCGCGGGCTGGACATCAGTTGCGGCTGCTTCGACACCGACGGCGGCCATGCCGTGGGCCTGGATCTGCTGTGGCGCGATCTGGTGCTGCTGGCCGCCTGTCTGCCGCCCCTGCTGGCCCGGCGCGGTGGCCCCGGTCTGGACCGCGACCGCTGACACGGCTCAGGCGCCGACCGTGGCCGATTCGCATAATCAATTGTAAACGTGCGGCTTGACTCGACAATTGAGAACCAGAGTCGATTTGACAGCGCCGATTCAAGGCGTCATTATTCACCCCGATCACCGCCGCCCCCGGGGTGCGGCGCCGGAACCGTCCCCCAGGAGGATGAGCGATGCCCGCCATTGTCGACAAGAGCCTCTGCAACGCGTGCGAAGCCTGCATCGAAGCCTGCCCGACCGAGGTGATCTCGATGGTCGACGGCAAGGCCTGGGTCAATCCCGAGGAGTGCATCGACTGTGAAGCGTGCATCGATGCCTGCCCGGAGGACGCCATCAGCATGGTGGACGCCTGAGCGGCCCCGCGCGATCCGACCTGATCGAATTCGAAGAGGGCGCTCTCGACGGGCGCCCTCTTGATCATCCGCGCGACGATCATCCGCGCGACGGCCCGGCGAACCGGTGATCAGAGATCCTCGACCACGACGGCGGTGCCGTACGCCAACAGCTCGGCGGCGTGTTCCATCATCTCGGCCGAGGCGAAGCGCATCCCGACCACCGCGTTGGCGCCGTTGGCCTGCGCCTGCGCCATCATGCGGTCGAGCGCCTCCTCGCGGCACTCGGCGATCATCTTCGTGTACTCGGAGATCTCGCCCCCGACCAGATTCTTCAGGCCGGCCAGGATGTCGCGCCCCACCGAGCGGGCGCGGATGGTGTTGCCGCGCACCAGGCCGATGGTCCGGACGATGCGTTTGCCCGCGACCTGCTCGGTCGTCGTGACGATGATGGGATCCCGCACGAACGCCTCCTCAGCGGACGATGTCGTCGTAGCGCGTGTGCCGACGCGTGAACAGCCGCTCGCGCAGCACCGAGACCAGCAGCACGGTCAGTCCCGCCGCCCCGGCCGCCAGGGCCAGCTTGACCAGCGGCGGCAGGTCCGCCGCCAGGATCGCGCGGCCGGCCTGCCAGAGCGCCCAGCCGCCGACCACCGCGACGCCGACGACCAGCAGCACCCAGCCCAGCGAGCGCTCGGACCGGTTGTAGGCGTTCGTCCAGAACGCTTCCCAGTCCTCGGGCGGCGCCTCGCGCAGGCGCAGCCCGGCCGTGGCGCGATTGAACGCGCGCAGGCGCTCCACCTCGCGCCGGGCCTCGGCGCTGCCGGCCAGGTATGCTTCCACGCGGGCCAGTTCCTCGCCGTCCAACTCGCCGTCGACGTACGCCGACAGCAGGGGCGCGTCATGCGCGGGGTCGAAGGGGCGACCGCTCATGGCGCGTCCTCCAGGCCGAGCGCCGGGCGCAGCCGCTGCCGCGCGGCGTGCAGGCGGGACATCACCGTGCCCAGGGGGATCCCCATCGCTGCGGCGATCTCGCGGTACTTGCGGCCCTGGAAGTGGTACATCATGAAGACCGCGCGCATCTCCGGCGGCAGGTCCGCCAGCGCGCGGCCGAGCCGATCGCGCAGGTCGTTCGCCTCGGCGGTCGCCAGGGCGTCGGGCGCGGCGTCAGGGCGCTCGACGAACTCGAGCGGGACATCGCCCCGGTGGCGCTGCTCGTCGCGGCGCTGGTTGAGCGCCGTGTTGCGCACGATGCGGTAGAGCCAGGGGAAGAACGGCTCATCGAGCCGGAAACGGGCCAGCGAGCGGTGGACGCGCAGGAACGACTTCTGGACCGCGTCCATGGCGTCGTCGTGGTTGCCGGTCAGGCCCAGCGCGATGCCGTAGGCCGGTTGCCGGTAGCGATTCATCAACTGCTCGAATCCGTCCGTGTCGCCCGCCAGGAATCGTTCGATGTCGGCGCGATCGCGGCGGCGCTCTGCGGCCCACGGATCGACGGCCGGCGCCTCCGGGATGCCCGGTGACGGCTTCCCTACCCGGGGCTGGGCCCGGCTATTCGCGCGGGCGCCGCCGAAGGCCGCCGGGAACACTCAGGCTTCCTTCCCCGCCCGCCAGGGCACGTCCGCCACGCCGGCGGCACGGTTGGCCGCGCGCGCGGCGGTGAACAGGTAGTCGCTCAAGCGGTTCAGGAAGACCAGGGCGCCGTCCGGCACCGCCTCGGACCCGGACAGGGCCACCGCCGCGCGCTCGGCCCGGCGGCAGATCGTGCGGGCCAGGTGCAGGTGCGCGGCCGCCGCCGTGCCTCCGGGCAGGATGAATTGCCGCAGCGGCGGCAGGTGGGCGTCATGGGCGTCGATCAGGTGCTCCAGCGCGCCGGCGCCGAAGGGATCGGCGGGAGCGCCGGCCGCGCGGTACTCGGCCGATCGCCGGGGGTCGGCCATGACCGCGCCGAGGTCCAACAGGCGGCTCTGCAGGGCCGCCAGCTCAGCGGCCAGGCCGTGCTCGCCGGCGCTGCTGCCCGCCGTCAGCAGCGCCACGCAGCAGCCCAGCGCGCTGTTGAGTTCGTCGATCTCGCCGTAGACGCCGACCCGGCGGCTGGTCTTGGGCACGCGCGCGCCGTCGCCAAGCGACGTCTCGCCGCGGTCGCCGCCGCGGGTGTAGATGCGGGTCATGGGCGGACTCCTTGCTGGCCGTGCTGGCGGTGCCGGCGCGGACCCGGCGGGCGGCGCCCCGGCGGCACCCCGGCGGCGTCCATTGTGGGCGACGCACCGCGCCGGGGAAAGGGGAAATCACGCCGCCGCGCGCCGGCGGCGCAACCAGCCGAACCGCAGCAGACGCCCGGCGGCGGCGAAACCGTCCTCGGTCAGCGCGGCCAGGGTCGGCAGCAGGACCGTGGTCAGGAAGGCGCTGACCAGCAGCCCCCCCATGATCACCAGGGCCATCGAGTAGTAGTAGACGCCGCCCAGGGACGGGCGCTGCACGACGATCGGCACCAGGCCGATCAGGGTCGTCAGCGCGGTCATGACGAAAA
>VGXH01000342.1 GCA_016873405.1 bacterium | reverse complement strand
CAGCGAGTGCATCAAGCTCTGCAACGACATCCTCGAGGGCGAATTGCTGGACGAGTCCGCCCTGGCTCCGCCGCGGTTTCCCAAGCCCCGCGAGATCAAGGACTACCTCGACCTGTATGTGATCGGCCAGGAGGAGGCCAAGATCTCCCTGGCGGTGGCCGTCCACAACCACTACAAGCGGATCCACCAGAAGGTGACCGGCGACGGCGTCGAGATCGACAAGAGCAACATCCTGATGCTGGGCAACACCGGCACCGGCAAGACGCTCCTGGCGCAGACGCTGGCCCGCTACCTGAACGTGCCCTTCGCCATCGCCGACGCCACGGCGCTGACCGAGGCCGGCTACGTGGGCGAAGACGTCGAGAACATCCTGGTGCGCCTGCTGCAGGCGGCCGACTACAACATCGCCGCCGCCGAACAGGGCATCGTCTACGTCGACGAGATCGACAAGATCGGGCGCAAGAGCGGCAACCCCTCGATCACCCGCGACGTGTCGGGCGAGGGCGTGCAGCAGGCGCTGCTGAAGATCCTCGAGGGCACGGTCGCGAACGTGCCGCCCCAGGGGGGGCGCAAGCATCCCCAGCAGAAGTACCTCGAGGTGAACACGAAGAACATCCTGTTCATCTGCGGCGGGGCGTTCCAGGGGCTCGAGAAGATCATCGAGCGCCGCGTCGGCCGCAACACGCTCGGCTTCGCGCGCACGGAATCGTACACGGCGCGCGAGGAACGGGAGGAGTTCTTCTCCCTGGTCGAGCCGCAGGACCTGATGCAGTACGGGCTGATCCCCGAGCTCATCGGGCGCCTGCCGGTCGTCACCAGCCTGAAGGAACTGGACCGCGACGCGATGATCCGCGTGCTGTCGGAGCCCCGCAACGCCCTGACCAAGCAGTACCGCAAGCTCCTGGAGATGGAGGATGTCGAGCTGGTCTTCGAACCGGCCGCGCTGGAGGCGATCGCCGACCTGGCCATCAAGCGCAAGACCGGCGCCCGCGGCCTCCGCTCGATCCTCGAACGCATCATGCGCGGCACCATGTTCGAGGTGCCGTCGCTGGACGACGTGCGGCAGGTCGTGATCACGCGCGAATCGGTCGACAAGCTCGCCGAGCCCGACGTGATCCTCGGCGAGCCGCCGCTGGACATCAAGGAAGCCTGATCCCGAGCGCGCGGACCCCCGCGGTCGCCCGGCCTGCCGCCGGGGCGGCCTGGGCGTCGCCCGCGCCGCCGGAGCGCCCGCACCCCGTGCCTAGGAGCCCGATGACCCCCAGCACGCCCGAACGCGCCCCCGCTGAGGGGCCGGCCCTGCCGTCGCGCCTGCCGCTGCTGCCGCTGCGCGATGTCGTCGTGTTCCCCTACATGGTGACGCCCCTGCTCGTCGGCCGGGCCGCCTCGGTGGCGGCGGTCGAGGCGGCCATGGAGCGCGACAAGCGCCTGTGCGTGGCCGCGCAGCGGGAGCCCGACACCGAGGAGCCCGGCGGCGACGACCTGTTCGCCGTGGGCACGGTCATCCGCGTGCTGCAGATCATCCGCACTCCGGACGAGACGCTCAAGATCCTGGTCGAGGGCGCGGCCCGCGTGCGCCTGGAGGCGGTGACCCAGGCCGACGGCTATCTCGAGGCCACCGCGGTCCCGCTGCGCGAGGAGCCGGCCGACGGCCCCGAGGTCGAGGCCCTCAGCCGCTCCATCAAGGACCGCTTCAAGGAGTACGTGCGCCTGAACAAGCGGCTGCCGGACGAGGTCCTGCTGTCGGTGCTCAACCTCGACGAGATCGGCAGGATGGCCGACTCGATCAGCGCCTACATCCTGGGCAAGGTGCCGCTCAAGCAGGAACTGCTGGAGGAGCCGGCGCTGGCGCGCCGCCTGGCGCGCATCAACCAGATCCTGGCCGGCGAACTGGACATCCTCGAGATCGAGCAGCGTATCGACGGCGAGGTGCAGACGGCGGTGCAGCGCAACCAGCGCGAGTTCTACCTGAACGAGCAGCTGCGCGCGATCCGCAAGGAGCTGGGCTACACCTCGGACGAGGACTCGGAGATCGAGGACTACACCACGCGCATCGAGCAGAGCGAACTGAGTCCCGAGGCCCTGGAGGTCGCGCGGCGCGAAGTGGCGCGCCTCGAGCGCATGTCGGTCATGAGCCCGGAAGCCACGGTGGTCCGCAACTACCTCGACACGCTGCTGGCCCTGCCCTGGAAGCGGAAGTCACGGGACAAGGTGGACCCGGTCCACGTGCAGAAGCGGCTGGATGCCGACCACTACGGCCTGGAGAAGGTCAAGGAGCGCATCGTCGAGTTCCTGGCCGTCTACAAGCTCACGCGGCGCCCGCAGGGCAGCATCCTCTGCCTGGTGGGGCCGCCCGGCGTGGGCAAGACCAGCCTCGGGCGCAGCATCGCCGAGAGCATGGGCCGCAAGTTCGTGCGCATCAGCCTCGGCGGCGTGCGCGACGAGTCGGAGATCCGCGGCCACCGGCGCACCTACATCGGCAGCAAGCCCGGGCGCATCATCGAGTCGCTCCGCAAGGCGGGCACCCGCAACCCGGTGTTCCTGCTCGACGAGATCGACAAGATGGGGGCCGATTTCCGCGGTGATCCCGCTTCGGCGCTGCTCGAGGTCCTGGATCCGGAGCAGAACTCGACCTTCAGCGACCACTACCTCGAGGTGGAATTCGACCTGAGCCAGGTGATGTTCATCACGACGGCGAACAGCCTGCATTCGATCCCGCCGGCGCTCGAGGACCGCATGGAGATCATCCGCCTGCCGGGCTACCTCGAGCACGAGAAGCTCACGATCGCCGAGCGTTTCCTGGCGCCGCGGCAGATGAAGCGCAACGGCGTCGCGCGCTGGCCGGGGGGCTTCAAGCAGACCGCCTTCCAGGCCATCATCGACGGCTACACGCGAGAGGCGGGCGTTCGCGGGCTGGAGCGCGAGATCGCCGGGATCTGCCGCAAGGTGGCGCGCCACCACGCCGAGCACGGCAAATGGCCGGCGGCGGTCGCCGCGGGCAACCTCGAGAAGTACCTGGGCATCCCCAAGTACCGCCGGCGCGTCGTGGACCGGGAACCCGAGGTCGGCGTCGTCGTGGGCCTGGCCTGGACGACGGTCGGCGGCGAGATCCTCGAGGTCGAGGTGAGCTCGGTGCCCGGCGCCGGCAAGATCACCATCACCGGCAACCTCAAGGATGTGATGAAGGAGTCGGCCGAGACGGCGCTCAGCTACGCCCGCGGGCTGTGCCGGGAGATGTCCGGCGACTGGTTCAAGAAGAACCAGATCCATATCCACGTGCCGGAGGGCGCCGTGCCCAAGGACGGCCCAGC